>JAGQNU010000084.1 GCA_020427905.1 Candidatus Saccharimonadota bacterium
CTGGTGCGGCGAGCATCGTAATAAGGATTATCACTGCTGGTCGCAGAGCGGGTGGGCAGTTGATGTCTGCTGGCTCAAACTTGCTTGGACCATTGATATAAATACGATGTGGGTCTGCCAACTTTACATCGACACCGAGCTTGCGCAGTTCTGTTAGGTACAAAGCTCGATCTTCATAACTCCAATCATGGATCAGCGTTGTGCCTTTTGCACGGGCGGCGATCGGCGCAAAAAAAGGTAAGTTGTCCATATTGATACCAGGGTGGGTGAGTGCAAGAATCTTCTCGACTGGTGCGATGAGCTTATCTGACTTTAAGGTTGTGATATCCACCAAATCCGTCTTGCCGTTCTCCGCCTTGTAAGCCTTACTGATTTTGAAGTGGCACCCCATCTTCTCAAGTCGCAGCAGCTCTACTCGTAAGAAGTCGATAGAGCAGCCCCGCACAGTAATCTTTGAGTTTGTCGTTATCGCAGCCGCTATAAAACTGAAGGCCTCGATTGGATCCTGTGCCGGCGCGTAAAAGATATCTTTGTCGATTTCACTTACACCCGTAACAACAAGCGTGTTGGTGCCGATACCCTTAATTTTGACACCACACTCTTCTAAGAAGAAGCACATGTCCTGAACCATGTAGTTGCTGCTAATGTTGTGGATTGTGGTAGTGCCACTCGTCAGCGCGGCAGCCATGAGTACATTCTCGCTGACGGTTTCACCCATCTCATATAATGTGACTTCTCCGGGCGACTTCTTATTGATTGTTGCCTCGTAGTAGTTGTTTTTTGTCTCAACATGTACGCCAAACTCTTCAAGTGCGTAGAGATGCGGAGCTACCGTGCGCCTACCAAGCTTGCAGCCACCTGCATAGGGGAGTTTGAATGACTTGTAGTTGTGCATAAGGGAGCCAAGGTACATGATGACACTACGAGTCTTTTTGGCGGCTTTGCTATCGATCTTATCGAGACGAAGTTTAGCTGGCGGATCCAAGAATAAGCTGCCTTCCTCAAGCCAGTCTACTTTTACACCGATACTGACAAGTACCTCAATTAAGCGGTAGACCTCTTCAATCTTCGGGACTCTCCTTATTGTCGTTGTGCCCTTGTTGAGCAGTGCGGCACACAAGATGCCGACAGTCGCGTTTTTACTCGCTTTTACATCGATGCTGCCACTGAGTTTGTGGCCGCCTTCTACCTTGAGGTTTACAGCTTCGCTACCGAGACTCACAAGCTCCTTGTTGAGTACATCACTGATCCGTGCCAACATCTCGAGTGTGACATTTTGCTTACCGGACTCAATTCTGTTGATTGCGCTTTGAGAGGTGCCGATTTTTTCAGCAAGTTCTTTTTGTGTGAATCCTCGTTGTGTGCGGACGCGTGCAATGAGCGTCCCAATTTTTCCATGAATATCGTGCATGTGAACGAGTATATCACATGTGATATACGCCATAAACAGTATGAGACTCGGAGTAAATGCGCTATGATTGTAGCAATAGAAGTGGAGAAGTAATGGCGCTACAAGACGATGATTTACAGCAATTGATAGAGGCGGAGGAGCAGCGGCAGAGAGCTGGTGTTGAGTTGATTCCGTCTGAGAACTATGTCTCGCGCGATGTACTAACGGCGCTTGGTTCAGTCTTCACCAACAAGTACTCTGAGGGATATCCCGGCAAGCGGTATTATGGTGGCCAAGAGAACACAGATAAAGTCGAGCAGCTGGCTATTGATAGAGCAAAACAACTATTTGGCTCTGATCATGCTAACGTGCAGCCACACTCTGGAGCACCAGCTAACCTGGCCGTGTACCACACCTGGCTGGAGCCGGGAGATACAGTACTCGGGATGAAGCTTGATCATGGCGGCCATCTCACGCACGGGCATCCAGTGACTGCGGCTGGTAAAATCTTTAACTTTGTACGCTATGGTATCAAAGATGTTGAGACGGGTGAGATTGACTACGATGAGATCCGCGAGTTAGCTCTCAAGTACAAGCCAAAGATAATTCTTGCAGGCTTTTCCGCATACCCACGAGAGTTGGACTACCAAAAATTTGCAGACATCGCAGCAGAAGTTGATGCTGTTGCTATGGCAGACGTCGCTCACATTGCCGGTCTGATTGCAGGTGGGGTTGCAAAAAATCCATTTAACTACGGCTTCCACGTCGTCACAACCACAACCCATAAGACACTCCGCGGGCCACGGGGCGGCTTGATTCTGAGCAAGGGTACTGTCGGCAATCCGCTCAAGAAGACTGAGAAGACGATCGATAACCTCCCAACGCTGATAGACCGTACCGTGTTCCCGGGATATCAGGGCGGCCCACACATGAATACGGTATTGGCTAAGGCCGTCGCTTTTGGTGAGGCCCTGCAGCCAGATTTTAAAACCTATGCCCAGCAAGTGGTTGCCAACGCTAAGCGGTTAGCTGACGAACTCATGAAGCGTGACTTCAAGCTTGTAACCAACGGTACCGACAACCATCTCATTTTGGCTGACGTACATAGTTCATTCGGTATTGATGGCGGCGAGGCCGAGCTTGCTCTAGATAAGGTTGGACTCACGCTAAACAAGAACGCAATTCCGAACGACGAGCTCCCACCATTTAAGCCAAGTGGTATCCGCCTCGGTACGCCGGCTATAACTACACGAGGCATGCAGGCGGACGATATGGGCCGTGTGGCAGAATGGATGCGCCTGGCGATTGATGCTCGCGCAGACGACACAAAACTTGAGCAAATCCGCCAGGAGGTTTCAGAGTTTTGTCTTCAGTTTCCGCTACCGAGTGATAAGTAGTTGCTATAGGAGTACGTTTAGAATTGTCTGTTGTACGCGGATAATTGCCGGGCCAATAAAAGGGAAGATTACAAACATAAAAAAGAAGATGGCACCAAAGCCCATCCGCTCGATTTGCATCATAACTTTTTGTACGCCTTCAGGTGCAAGCGCATAGAGTACACGTGAGCCATCAAGCGGTGGAAACGGTATAAGGTTGAATACAAACAAACCTACGTTTATCGAGACGTTGATAAGTAAGAATGTACCAATCGTACCGTCGAGTCCGGTAAACCGTAGTGCGATACCTGCAAGTATAGCGATTAGCAGGTTGGTGAGTGGTCCAGCAAGTCCTACGAGCGCCATGCCAAACTCCTCATACTTCAATCTAAACATATTAATCGGTACGGGCTTAGCTGCGGCAAATGGGGGTAACCCAAGTAGCACAAGAACAAGCGGCAAGGCTACGGTAGTGATTGGGTCGATGTGACGCAGTGGATTCAAACTAATGCGGCCGTGCTCCATGGCGGTTGTATCACCAAGCCAGTAGCCCATGACGCTGTGCATCATCTCGTGAAGTGATATTGCGATTACGAGCGCCGGTATGGCGTAGAGGAGTAGCTCAAGGTTTCCAGACATATGCACTATTGTACTATGATTGTTTGAATGATCCGAGGAACTTTACCTCAGGCTCGAGTGTAATACCCAACTTCTCTTCAGCTGCCTTAATAAGAGTCTGCGCAACATCGTATATCTCTTGAGATGATGCATCACCAGTGTTCTCAATCTTTAATATGTGCTCTGGGTGTAGTCGAACGCCGCCCCACGTCTGTCCTCGCTCAAAGCCTGCAGCTAAAAGTACATGTGCTGCTGAAACTCTATGGTTGCTACCACCATGAATCTGGTTCTGCTTCAAGAGCTGCTGCTCTGATTTACCGGTCTCGTCAAAAGCGATAACCTTCTTTGCAGTCTCTAGTGGGACGACAGGGTTTTTGAAGAACGATCCAGCTGTGTATGAGTTATCTCTAGACTCAGGGTCATAGAGTGACCCAGCTTGCTCACGGGCACGAATGATAATTTGTCGCCGATCACTCAGTAGATCAGTATTCAGCGAGAGCTCCTGTGCAATACGAAGCGCTGAGCCGTACTCTAGCTTCTGAGTTGCTCGAGCAGACAAAGAGAAGGCAGCTCTGGTTATGACGACATCTGGGCCATCTTGCAACGAGTTATATCTATATGAGTATTTGTAGGTGTCTGCTGTGACTCGTTTTGTACTCTGCGTAGTATGATCATACAGCTCAATCCACTCAAGCGTGTCTCTCACTTGTTGGCCATAGGCCGCAATGTTGCCCATGACCGCGCCGCCAACACTGCTCGGGATGCCGCTCATGAGCTCAATACCCCAGAGATTGTTCTGTAGTGCTAAAATCACGAGGTCGTCCCACCAGGCGCCTGCATCCGCAATAATCATATCTTCTTCAAGCTCGATCTTGCCACCGCGGCATACAATTGTGAGGCCAGGTAGCCCCTCGTCAGAGATCAGAACATTCGTCCCAAAGCCGAGAGTAGTGATATTCTCGTCAGCCTCAGTGAGAACCGCTAGCAACTCTTCTGTGTTTTTGCACACGACGAGCTTCTGGGCAGCTCCGCCAGAGTGAAACGACGAGTAGTCCTTTAGTGAGACGTTTGTTTGTATCTGCATATCATAACCAGTATAGACTATCGGTGTGCGTGAAGGTGGCGCAATTTGTGCTTACTTTTTACTTCTGATAAGTACACACCCACAACTGTAAGGGCGCCACCAACGATGACGATCGGGGTAATCTGCTCTCCAAGAATAAATAGCGCAGCAAGCACACCAGCGAGCGGATCAAGGTATTGTAGGGTACTGCTCTCCTCGCCGCTAATTTTGCTCAGTCCAAAGTGATAAAGCACATAGGCAATAAGGCTACCAAAGACAATCCCATAAAACAGTGCAAAGTTAACCTCTGGAGTCCAGTTGATGGCCGATATATTTGGATGCTCAAGGTACACAAGCGGAACCGTGAATAACGTTGCAAGTGCAAAACGTAAGGTTGTAATTTGTAAAGCAGGAAGTTTCTTGAGTATTGGTTTTATGATGACGATACCTGCCGTAGCAGTGATAACCGAGAGTAGTACAAGTAGGTTACCGTACATATCCCCGTTCGTTGTCATGTTGTACAGGGTTGGTCCGACAACCACCAAAGCTGCGCCGGCTAGCGAGATTATAAGGCCCAGCAAAATTTTGGCGTTAAACTTCTCTTTTAAAAACTCGATTGAGAACGCAAACATCAAGACTGGGCCGAGCAGAAAGATGAGTGATGTGTCGATTGCAGACGTCCTGCGCAAACCCTCGGCGAGAAGTATATTAGGCACCACGAAGCCAATCACAGAAGCAATTATCAAAATATACCACTGGTATGGACTTGGTTTTTTATAGCGCCGAGTAATGAATGGAATGAGTATCAGGGTTGGGATAGCGAACCTGATGAGGTAGTAAAAGTTAGGTGGTATCTCGGTGACAGCAATCTTGATATAAACGGTATTAATACCCCAGATGATAAACGAGGCTGCAAACGCCAGCAAGGCGATATTCTTCTGTTTTTTTCTTTTGAACATGCTTGCGCTTATAATAACATGGTGTAGTGTATAGGGGTAGCGGTCATGACTTCTATCTGTTATAATTGCGCAGTTGCACGACGAGCACCGGTAGCTCAGCGGATTAGAGCATCTGTCTTCGGAACAGAGGGTCGGGGGTTCGAATCCCT
>JAGQNU010000085.1 GCA_020427905.1 Candidatus Saccharimonadota bacterium
GGCTACAAGCCACAGTTCTACTTCCGAACTACGGATGTAACTGGTGAGGTTGAGCTTCCAGCTGACAAAGAGATGGTCATGCCTGGTGACACAGTAACCTTCAAGGTTAAACTGCTTGCACCAATCGCTATGGACCAGGGTCTAACCTTTGCTATCCGTGAAGGTGGCCGCACAGTCGGTGCTGGTGTTGTAACTGCAATCACCAAATAGTTCAGACTTGAGCTAACAAATCGAGGCGTTTCATACGCCTCTTTTTGTTTATGCTTGCAATTTACAGCTCGCTGATACTATGCTTGACGCATGGAAGCAAGAAGAACACAACCAACACCGGAAGAGATGACTAGAATGCGTATCGAGAAATATAGAGACGCTGCGAGAGGCGAGTGTGATATACACGTCTTCAGCTACGACGGTGAACCACAAGTTGAAATTACCAAGGAAGCAGGCAAAGCGTTAGACGAGGAAGAGAGAATAATGTATTCAACTGGTTGGGATGCTCGTGGTTCAGAGGTGCCGTTAACATATGACGGGATTATGACATCACAAGAGTGTTTAGAACTGGCTGCAACTCTTGAGGCACGCCTCTGAACAAGTGGTACTCAATAACAGAGTAAATTATAGTTTACGACCCCTTTAGTTTATGTTAGAGTAGTCATGTTATAACTAATTGTGGTGACTAAAAGTCGTTGCGTGAGCTCTCATAGACGCGTAAAGATGTTACACCGCTCCAAAGTGAAAGGATTATTTCATGGCAGATACTGCCCCAAAGCAAAAGGTTCGCATTCGTCTAAAGGCGTACGATCACAAAGTAATTGATCAATCAGCTAAGCAGATCATAGATACTGCACTCAGAACTGGTGCCACAATCAATGGTCCAATCCCTCTACCTACTCGCAAGAGCAAGTACACGGTAGTGAAGAGCCCTCATGTCTACAAAAAGGGCATGGAGCAGTTTGAGATGCGCGTACACAAACGTCTTATCGATATCTTGGAGCCAACGCCAAAGACGATCGACAGCCTCATGAACCTCAGCCTCCCTGCAGGTTGTGATGCTGAAATCCGCATGGACTAACGGTTAGATTTGTCTAAAATCGAATAGAGCCGCTCAAAGCGGTTCTATTTATACCCTAGGTGTGTTTAAATGATAAGCACTATGGCAAAAACAAAAAAACGTACAAGAACTCAGCGTGAATCAGACTCAGCATATTTTCTAAAAATCATCCTCTACTTTATCCTAGGAACGCTCTGGGTGAGGCTACTACACGTAGATTTCGGCCCATTTACGCACTTCAGTGTGCCTATCGGGCTCCTGATAGGCCTCGTATTTGCATCGCACGAGCACTTTCAGATTGATAGAAAAGTAGAATACGCGGTTCTTCTGATCGCAACTATCCTCAGCTTCTACCTCCCGGTTGGCATCACCATCTGATATACTAATAATCAATATGGCCAGTCTTATAGCTAGAGGATTTAACTTACTTCGACATGGATATGTCGATGGGCCTCAGCACACATTTGTAACTGACCCAGCGACAGGCAGGGAGCTTTGGTCCCAACTGGAGGAGAACGAGTTGCACATTCCTGCCAAGATGCTGATGATTATGGGTGGGATCCCGCAAACTTCGATTTACATATCGCGGCCGGGGACACTGATAGCCCCTTGTTGGACACACCTGCAGACGATATTGAGCGTAGAGCACTTCTTGCAGAGCAAGCGTTTTTGGGCCTTGTAGAGGACTATTGTGACGCCACCGGTTGCTCCGTATTTTCTGACGAACTAGGAGCTCACCTAGAATCAGATAGGTTTACTTGTGACTTTATTACTAAATGCGAGGAGCTCGGTCTGAGCTAATCGAGTCAAACTGTTGACACATCTAGTACTCATCTGATACTATGGTTTGGTAATTTCATGCCTCCACTGTAAATTGATTGGCACGTCTACAGGTCCCGAGATACAAACATCAACGGATACCACAGATCGACCAATATTTTTGTTTGCAAGAGGTTAATAAGGATTAAAATGAAGGCAATTTTAGGGACAAAAGTTGGTATGACGCAGATCCTCGCAGAGGACGGTGTTTTAGTTCCTGTAACACTCGTACAGGCTGGTCCGTGTGTGATTACACAGATCAAAACGACAGAAACAGACGGTTATGATGCAATCCAGCTTGCACTCGGTGGCGGTAAGAACATCTCTAAGTCAGTAGCTGGACATGTCGCAAAGGCAGACAAGAGCGTGGCACCACGCATGATTAAAGAATTTCGTGTTGAAGATATCTCAGAGGAGCAAAAAGTAGGCTCCTCTATTGATGTCTCAACGTTTGAGGTTGGTGACACGGTAAAGGTTACCGGCACAAGCAAAGGTAAAGGCTTTGCTGGTACAGTAAAGCGTCACAACTTTGCTACCAGCGCGAGCTCACATGGCGGTAACGGAATGGTTCGTCGCCCAGGTTCGATCGGCTCAATGTACCCACAAAAAGTGTTTAAGGGTAAACGAATGGCTGGTCAAATGGGCGCTGAGCAGGTGACAGTATCAGGCCTCAAGGTTGCTTATGTTGACTTAGAGAACAACTTGCTTGGTCTCCGCGGCGCTATCCCAGGCCCTAAAAAGAGTCTCGTAACGGTGGTAGGAGCATAATATGGCAGAATCAACGACAAAACCAGCTGCAACAACGCTTCCTAAGCAAGTGTTCGGCGTAGAGGTAAACAACCACGAGCTCGTAAAGCGTGCCTATGATGCCTACCTTGCTAATAGTCGAGAGAACTACGCAGTCACCAAGACGCGCGGTCTCGTCCGCGGTGGTGGTAAAAAGCCATGGCGCCAAAAGGGCACTGGCCGTGCACGATTTGGTTCATCGCGTAACCCAATCTGGCGTGGTGGTGGTATCGTGTTTGGTCCACAAGGCAACGAGAACTACTCTAAGACCATCCCAACCAACCAAAAGCGCCAGGCACTCCGTCAGGCACTCACTATTGCCAACAAAGCAAAGAAGATCACGGTTGCCGACTTTGTAAGTAAAGATGGCAAAACTAAAGGTGCAGTGGCATTCCTCGCTAAGAACAAGCTTGAGCGACGCGTGCTAATCGTTGTAGACAATAAGACTCCTGAGCTCGAACGTTCTGTCAGGAACATCCAGAACGTGAAGCTTGTTCAGTCGCTCTACCTTAATGTCTTTGACATCATGAATGCAGATGCCATCGTATTGAGTAAAAAGTCAGTCGACGCAGTCGCAAACTGGCTCGCACCAGCAGGAGGCAAAGATGCTTAGTTTAGTCCCTCGCATGAGCGAGAAGGCATACCAGCAAAGTACACTTGAGAGCACCTATGTTTTTGTTGTTCCATCATCGGCCAACAAACTCCAGGTCAAGGATGCCGTTGAGAAGCAGTTTAACGTAACTGTTCAGACTGTTAACATTGTCGTTCAAAAGGGCAAGAAGGCTCGATCTATCCGTCTTGGTAACCGACGTGCACGACCAATCATTGGTGATCGTAAAGACATCAAGAAGGCATACGTCCGACTCAAAGACGGTGATTCAATCAAAATCTTTGACGAAGTTGAGGAGAAGAAATAATGGCTGTCAAACCTATCAAAGCAACAACTCCCGGCCGACGAGGCATGACAACACAGGACTTCTCGCAGGTTACAACTAACAAGCCCCTGAAGTCACTAACGGTTATTAAACGACGTACAAACGGTCGTAACAACCAAGGTAAGATCACAATCCGTCACCGTGGTGGTGGTACAAAGCGTTTTTACCGAGTAGTCGACTTTAAGCAGATCAACTTTGAGAGTGCAACAATCGAGGCTATTGAGTACGACCCAAACCGCAGTGCTAACATTGCACGTATCAAGGATAACAATGGCGTGTATCACTACGTCATTGCAAGTGCTTCAATGCGAGTTGGTCAAAAACTGCACGTTGGTGACTCTGTCGCTATCGAGAACGGCAACCGCCTTCCACTCAAGAGTATCCCAACTGGTAGTTTTGTCTACGCTATTGAGCTACACCCTGGTAAGGGCGCACAAATGGTACGTTCAGCTGGAGCAAAAGCGCAACTGACTGCTAAAGAGGGTGACTATGCCCAAATCAAGCTCCCAAGTGGTGAGGTACGTATGGTTAATGTAAACTGCATGGCTTCACTCGGTACCGTCAGTAATATGCAGCACCAAAACGTCAAGATCGGATCTGCTGGTAGAAACCGTAAGCTCGGTCGTCGACCACAGGTTAAGGGTAAAGTCATGAACGCCGCAGATCACCCACACGGTGGTGGTGATGGTGGTAAACACGGTGTCGGCCGTCATCCAAAGACCCCATGGGGCAAACCTGCACTCGGATACAAAACACGACGCAATAAGCGTTCAGGTAAATTTATTGTAAGAACACGTCATCAGGCGAAGAGGAAGTAAGTATGAGTAGATCTCTCAAAAAAGGACCATTTGTAGATTACAAACTAGCCAAGAAGATCGCAGCTCTCGGCGCTGATGATCGTACGGTCATTAAAACATGGGCACGCGCCAGCACAATCAGCCCTGAGATGGTTGGGCGCACTATCGCTGTCTATAACGGCAAAGTTCACGTCCCTGTATTTGTCAGCGAGAACATGGTTGGCCACAAGCTTGGTGAGTTTGCACCGACTCGAAAGTTCCGCAAGCACGGAGGCAAGGAGAAGTAATGGC
>JAGQNU010000086.1 GCA_020427905.1 Candidatus Saccharimonadota bacterium
CAAAAACAATATCGGTGTAGTAGTCAAAACCACGCATCAGAGTGATATCAAACATCGCAGTTGTTACTTGGTGCTCAGGCAACAACGTAAACAAGGATTGAATCTCTTTTATTGACTGATTATCTCTTAACTCATCGGGCAAATCCGCGAGTGTTTTAGCGCTAAGAAGCACTTGTAAACGCTGCAAACCAATCTCTTTTTGCTTTGGCTTAAATATGTCTCCAGCTTGAAGTACAAAATCTGCTGATTTTATCTTATCCTTTTTATCAAACAATCGTATCATTTGCTTAGATTGTGTATCGTCAAGGTCCAGATATGACGTCATGATGAGATTTATGAGCTTACGGCTATTCACCTTTATCTGATACATCTCGCGTGTTGCGCCAAACTCCTTCATAATCGCATCAGCTAATGTAATCAACTCCAAATCCGCATCTATTGTCGGTACACCAAAAATGTCGACGTTGAGCTGCCAAAACTGACGATTACGCCCGCGCTGTGGACGTTCGTAACGCCAGCAATCAGGAATAGAGTACCAACGCAGTGGGTACGGTAACTCTTGTCGTTTAGCAGCCACCATACGACTAACGCTTGGTGTCATTTCTGGGCGGAGCACCACTGTTCTGCCGCCACGGTCTGTGAAGCTATATGTCTGCTCATTTACGATCTCGTCACTGGTTTTATTGGTGTACATCTCGATGGACTCAAGCACTGGTGCTGTATACTCCTCGTACCCAAAGCGCTCACAAACGCGAGACCAGACATCAAAAATGTAATTCTGTATCCGTTTATCCTCAGGATAAAAGTCTCTTGCACCTTTATATGGTTGTGTACTTAATTTACTCATGTTCACCTCATTATATAGCATCCGAACCCCTCCTTATATCTTCTTTGAGCACATCGCCCAGTGTTAAGCCTTGTTCAGTTAATGCCACTTGAATTACATACAGTAGGTCAGCAGCCTCGGACACCAACTCTGTTTTGTTGCTAGGCTTACGCAATATAGCTTGCATCAATTCGGCAAACTCCTCTCCAAGTTTTTTTATGAGTTTGTTCTTATCAGAGAACAACTCAGTCGTATATGTAGTCTTTGTATTCTGGCGTGATTGTTTGTAGCGCTGTCGTAATTGTTCAGCAATATCCTGTAGACTAGACTCCAGTTCACTCGCCTTTGGTGCTCTAACTTGCGCTGCAGTAAGTACAAATAGCGAGAGACGCTCACCTGTACAATAGACGACTAGATCGTTAGCAGCTAGCGTCTTACCCGTGTTGCATATGTCAAAAACAAGGTCCGCTCTGTCTGTAGCAGCATATGCCTCGCAGCTACCATCAGGTTGCCAGCTGGTAACAAGATTGAGACTGTTGCGCAGTGCAAATTGTCCCAGAGTGTACGGGTATGATGTTGCTACGGTCAGCAGCTCACGCTCTTCTAGGCGTGTGGGTATCGTGTCAATATTCTTACGAAGGCCTGCTAGTACAAGCTGGCAGTTCATATCAACAGCATCGACTGCGGTATACTCTTTAAGTTGTCCAGCTAGTTCCATCTCTTCCACTTTATCCTGCCCCAAAAACATCAGGTCAATCTCACCCGCGCTCAATAGCGCTAGTGCATCAGAGTCACGTGCCAACTCAAATCTCCTATCATCAACTTCAGCAGTGAAGACACCTCGGTTCAAAGTCTGGTACTTCTATTCCGGCGTTGTCTAGCCACGTTTTTGCCATCACTTGGTTTTCACCTTTTGGTATTGCTATTCGCTCATATATTGTAGATTTACTCATATTTTCCTTTAATGTTATTTATCGTTATTAATCAAAAAACGCCCCTATGGTCGGAGCGTTATGAAATTACGAGAGTACTAAGCTATCCGACCACTTCGGGGCAGATATGTACATGAGCTTTAACTAGTAGTTGTGAATTTACTTTACACATCTATCTTTTCATTATAGCACAGTTTAATACTCTTGTCAATATGCTACATTCCTGGTATACCTCGGACTGCTTTGAGTAAGAGGTGATCTGGGCTCGTATCGGGTTCGAGCTGTGTGAGCTCAACGTCATCGAGACGGTCAAATGGGACCTCAAGTAAGTACCAGGAGCTGCGACCAGCTTGCGAGAAGCTCCAATCGCAGTAGTTGTCACCACGATCACCATAGCTCTCCATCACAACACAGCCTCGTTTGAAGTCAACTTTTACCGATTTCCCAGCAAAAAATGGGTTAGTATTCGTAATTTCTACGGTTCTTTCAAGTTCTGGACTGCCCTCATCATCGTGCCAGAAGCGGTGAATGTAGTACCCTGCAATGAGAGGTTCTGCATCAGGCTTAGGCGTGCAGACATATTCACTTCGCGGATCAATCAACGATTCAACGTGCCGTAAACGTGCCTGTGCTGCGTCGACAGTACTTTGTGCAGCTTCAACTTCTTC
>JAGQNU010000087.1 GCA_020427905.1 Candidatus Saccharimonadota bacterium
TGGAGGGCCATCTGGGACTCGAACCCAGGACACTCGGCTTAAGAGGCCGATGCTCTAACCAGCTGAGCTAATGGCCCTCGTCGTGACTGACTACAAGTTCCAGTTTCCAAACAAGTTTGAAAAGCTTTCACTTTCTGTTGTCACTCCTCTCAATTCAACAAACAGGTCGCCGCCTTGGTTTGTAAAATTGGTGTCTTTGACCTAAAGACTAAGCCATATTAGCAACTTTTCATCTGTTTTGCAATGCTTATAACAGTTTAGAAAATGGTGTCGTTCTGGTACAATTACTCCTGTTCGCCACCTTAGCTCAGTTGGCTAGAGCATCGCTTTCGTAAAGCGGGGGTCCGGGGTTCGAATCCCCGAGGTGGCTCCATACTACGCCAAGGCTTCGTATGGCAAACCACGCGGGTATCGTATAGTGGCTAATATGCAACCTTCCCAAGGTTGAGAGCAGAGTTCGATTCTCTGTACCCGCACCATATTCATTGCAAAGAGCATACCATTACCCTATTCTGATAAGCATGAGTGATTTCACCGAAGTGTATAACGATGGGACAATTCAAGTTGAACGATCTGAGCACGGGTGGCATGTGTGGGCTCGTCCTGCGGTTGCTACGCTTATGGTTCGGAGCGGAAAAATTGTGCTTATCGAAGATAAAAAGACTGGCAATGATCACTGGCTCTGGAGCTGCCCGGGTGGCATGATAGAACAGGGTGAATCTTCAGAAGAAGCGGCCGCAAGAGAATGCGAGGAAGAGACCGGTCTTATCCCAACAAGCCTGCATAAGTTTACTACTATCCCCACTGATTTTCCGGATACATACGTTGACTACTACCTAGGCTCAGATATCACCGAAGGGACACCGGCACCATGGATTGGTACCCCAGAAGAAATGATCGGGAAAGTTCAAGACCACACATGGCAAGAGTTATATAACTTTGCCATAAACTACCAGCTGAGAGACCCTCGACTCGTCGTAGCAATACTACAGCTCTCAAAGCAAAAAAGTCTGCTCAATAAGTATGGCCTTGTATAGAGATTAGAGGTTAGGGGTTGGGGTGATGTAGCGCGAGACTTTTCCGGCCTTCTCGTACTCGGCCACGTACTCGCTCATATCCTTCACTGCGATACGAATCATTGATATCTTAACTCGATTCTCATCGAGTTTTTCGTTTACCTTGATAATGTAATAGTCACCGTTCTCGGTCTCTATGACGCCACTGACAGCGCCAGCCTCTAGCTTAAATGCTTCAGCTGCAACCTCCTCGCGGAGCTTAGCCTTGCCCTTCTCTACGACACCGACATCACCACCGAGCTGCTTGGTCTCAAGATCATCTGAGTACTCTTTAGCCGCATCCGCAAACGGTTTACCCGCTTTAATCTCGTTAAGCACTTTCTGCGCGTGCTTTGGCGCCTCCTTATCTAGTGCCTTGGCAACCTTGAGTCTGATTAGCGCCTCTTTTCTGAGTCGCCTAAAGTCTTTGACACTGAAGTTGTACTCCTCTGCAACTACTTGATCCAGATCGCCGCCGAGTGATTGCACTCGGTCAATTGACGCGTCAACCTCTTTATCAGTTACGGTGATGTTGTTTGCTTTGGCTAAATCAGCCGCAACCGTGTTCTCCATCGCGCGCTTCAGTGACTCGTTTTTGTAGTGCTCAATCTGTCGTTTACCATCAGGTGACTGAAGATCAGTCGTACCGTACTGCGAGAGCCAATAGATGTTAGGACGAAGCTCAAACAGATAGCGCTCGTAGGAAACAAAATTACCGTTCACCTTTGCAACAGGGAACGGAATAATCTGTGTCACGCGGTACGTAAAATCACCGGTACTCTGCCTTCTGTACAGTTGATAACCAGTGAAGAGCGATAACACCAAGAGGCTTGCGACCACAATCACAAGTGAGGTCAAAGCTACGCGGTGCTTGGAGTGCTGAAATGGATATTTGAACTTTCTACCGCGACTCAAAACCTCATCTCGGTGCTGATCCACACTCTGATTAGTCACACGCTCTGGTGCGTCTGGCGTAGGTTCCTCCTGTTTTTTTGCAGCTTTCAACTTAGCTTGCAGGAATTTCTTCATCGAGTTCGACTCCACTTTCTTTGATCGCAGTTACGACTTGTGCCTGGGTTGATGCGGGCTTGGGCACGTTCTTAATTACAAAATCACCCACCAATGTTTGTATGATTATTGTACCAAATCCCAGCAGAGTTTCGAAGATTCCGCTTATCTCATAGTTAACACTCAAGATACGCCCCAGGCTAATGTCATTAACGCTCCGCTGTTTGAATATCCCCCTCTGTGTAATCTGCACAAATCGCTGGTCTGTCACGATACACACGCTGTAATACCACCCAATCCAGTAGTAGAAAAACCCCATGAGGCCAATGAGCAGTCCAATCGCCACAGGTCCACCAAAACTATTAGTAAACTCACCCACCGTATAGGCGTTTCTGCTCGTATACATACCGATTAGTGCACCGAGAACTACGCAGATACCAACTACGATGAAGCCACGGCGCATCACCACAGGGTGTCGGCGAAACACAAAGAGCACCTCCTCATCCTCATGCTGCCCATCAAACTGCATATCCTTACTCATTACAGATATTATACATCTACTCGCGTGATTCTTTCACTGTCGCAACTCGTAGGGCTGTAACGCCCATGGCAGTACGATAAAGACTACGCAGGATTAAGTTGAAGAAGCTACCTTAAAACGACTGTTCTATCCGCAAAAAACAACCTTTTGTCACCACTCAACAGGTGGTCGTCATGAAGCTCCTGCACCAGCTCAAGCTGTGGTGTGTCACCACCCGTAAGCTCAATCGACTTGAGATCACTAATGTGAAGTAAGCCAGCGTGCGCCAAGGCGGACACCGCTCTTGGTGTTGGGTTTCTGTGACCTGGATGACGTGCAAAAATCTCTACGGTGTCATATTGGCGAGAGGGATCCTGAGTGGGTAATGGTGTAATCCCGATTGCTAAGTCTGCATCAAGCAATGCATTCCATATTTTGTCGCGTCCAGCATTATTCATGCCTAAAATTATAGAATCTGCAAAGGGTGGATACAAGCATATGCCAGTAATCATGCAAAATACCAGCCATAAGGCTGATATTTTGCATGGTACCCCGGGCAGGAGTCGAACCTGCAACCTTATCCTTAGGACGGATCTGCTCTATCCAATTGAGCTACCGAGGC
>JAGQNU010000088.1 GCA_020427905.1 Candidatus Saccharimonadota bacterium
CGCTACGATGATATCGATAAACTCGCTATGCCGATAATGGATACAACCCACTAATGTGCTGTGCTACACTTGATAGCAATGTATAAACGGGTACTTCTAAAGATATCTGGTGAACAACTGGCGGGCTCAGATGGATCTGGTATTAATCCAGAGTTTGTCGGTTGGTTGGCGGGCGAAATCAAAAAAGTAACAGAGGCTGGTGTACAAGTCGTTATCGTCGTTGGTGGCGGTAACTTTCTGCGAGGTGCAAACTTTGCCGGGCATGTAATAGAGCGTGCAACAGCTGATTATAGCGGTATGCTGGCGACCCTTATGAACGGTCTCGCGTTGATGGATATGCTTGAGCATCATGGTCAGCCGACTCGCCTGCAATCCAATATCCAAATCAATGAAGTTGCTGAGCCTTTTATTCGGCGCAAAGCAATTAGGCATCTTGAGAAGGGTCGCGTAGTCGTAATTGCTGGTGGTCTCGGTAAGCCGTACCTCACAACAGATACGACGGCTGCCTCTGTGGCTCTTGAGCTTGACTGTGAGGTTATCCTGAAATCTACAAAGGTAGATGGCATCTACGATAAAGATCCGGCAAAATTTGATGACGCCAAAAAGCTGGGTGACGTGAGTTATCAGGAGGCCGTCGCGAACTCTGCAATCAAAGTGATGGATAAAGCTGCGCTTGGTCTGGCTATGGAGCAGCACATGCCTGTTGTTGTGTTTGACCTGGCAACAGATGGCAATATCTTGCGAGCTGCCTCAGGCGAGCAAGTCGGTACTAAGGTTAGCTAATAAACCCGAGCTTCTGGTACTGCTCGTATATAGGGATGAGCTCTGGGTGCTCTGAATGGAGTTGTGAAATCTCGGTGTCCGTGTACCACTTAACCTGCTCCAACTCCTCCTTTTGAATACTAAAAGACTCGGCGGGCTGATGCGCGATTGTGAGGAGGTATGCAAAAGCATACCGACTACCATGTTGAGGGTCTTTGTAACAGATGCTCCCGACTACTTTTAAGTCCTCTGGTTTTACATCGAGGCCAATCTCCTCCTCAAGCTCACGGACAGCAGTCTCAAGTGGTGTGTCTGTTGCTGTTACGGTTCCTACACACGCTGGCGTCCATGTACCCGGGTGAATCTCTTTTGTTAAAGCTCGTTGCTCCAACAGATGGTTACCCTCTGTGTCTTTGACCCATATCATTGCGATTCTCCAGATATCAGTGTCGAGTAACTCGTCACGCCATTTCTCGCCAGTTATCTCACCCTTGTCATTGACAGTACATACTCGCTCTCGGCTCATATCAGCTCCTTTTGTATACATGCTATTAATTCTCCCCTGTGCTTATCTGTAAAGTTGTGGTCGCCTGGGATTGAGATGATTTTTGTGTCGTCTCCGAATGAGGCATACTTGGTGGTATCGACAAGTTCGTCATCCTCTGCGGCCATGACGACGAGCTGGTGTTGCTCGGCATAAACAGATACTGTCTCTATTGGATCAGTCTGTGCCATTTGCTTGAAGAATGTGTATGGAATGTGGCTGATAGTCCCGTCTTTTCTGGGTACGACCAGCTTATCTGCTTGTTTTTCAGCGCCTGGGTATTGTGTAAAATACTCTTCAAGTGCGCCACCACCGAAGGTACTAGGCGGTGCGAGTAGTACGAGTCTGCCGTTTATATTCAGATTTGCCTCTATGGCTACGATGCAGCCCATGCTGTGAGCAATTAGGTGGATTGTGGCACCGGGGTGTAACTCGCTAATCTCTTTATAGGTAGTTTGTACTCGTTTTGCCTGATCCGAGATCGACAAGATGCGGACGTTGTCGCCATCGATATCATAGAGATCAAACAGAACACTTCCCCATCCATCAGGTAAATTTTCAGCAATATCTGTGAATATGCCGCGTGAGTCCCAACGAACACCGAAGCCGTGGACAAATATGACGATGTTGGTGCACCCTTCTGGGATGCTGATTTTACGCATCGCGACCTTTGTTTTTGATGATACGTCTGGTCTCGATATCTTGCTCGCGGCGTTGGATTGTTTGGCGCTTGTCACGCGTCTTTTTACCTTTGGCGATGGCGAGCTCGAGTTTTATGAACTTACCGTTGGTGAATAAACGCGTTGGCACGATGGTCGCACCTTGTTGTTTGGCAGCTTCAATCTCTCTCAGCTGTTTTTTGGTGACGAGCAGCTTGCGGGCGTGCGAGAGCTCCTTCTCTCCTGTGACAGCTTGAGCAGTTGGCGGGATGGTGATCGACATATTGGTCAGCCACAACTCCCCCTCCTTGATGTTGGCGAAGCTGCCGGTTAATCTGACGTGGCCAAGGCGGGCGCCACGGACTTCTGGGCCACTCAATACAAGACCTGCTGAGATTGTTTCACCAAGCTCATAGTCAAATCGTGCGCGACGATTCACAATCGGTTTTACTTCTCTATCCTTCTTCACATGCCTAGTATAACCTATAAACTATCGTGAAAAGTTGATAATTGTACATAAGGTTGTATAGTTAGTATATGGAACAACTTCCTGCTCAGGATGTACAACTTGCAGAGTGTTTGGAAAGAGTACGGGCTTTGCCGACGATTGCTTTAGATGACCCAAGGATAGAAGACCGGGGTGCTACGCCTACAAACATTCAGTTTGGCAACAACTTCTATCTCGTTTGGGTAGTTTTGGAAAGCGGAAATCTTGAGGCAATTACCGGCTTTGGCGATCAGGTGAGAAAGCTAGTGGGGATGTCGGGCTGGGTCGATTTTACAGAGACCAACCAAGACCTTATCGACGAGATTTTCCGTGAGCTCGATACTACACTGAAACCGTATAAAGTGGTTTTTAATGATTTCTGCGGTTATCTTAGTGACAGAGATTGGGGTGCACTTGATCAAATGAACGGTGCTACTGGTCATCCGCTTGGTGTCGAGGCCGCCAATATATATGTGTGGGATAAGCTAAACCCGCTACTACAAGCAGCGGCAGAAGGAATGCGTGAAGTTGGGATACCTCCTGAAGAGTTTTACGGTTAATTCTCCCCTAACTTAGTCTTAACAGTGTTCCAGAGGGATGGGTCGTTGAACTTAACTTTGCGCCAATACCACCACTCGCCACCCCAGAGATAGATATCCCTAAAACCAGTGGCCTCGCCGTAGTCAATTCGCTCTGCCAGGCGCTTGGCGTCCATTGATTTGTTCTGCTCCTCGATGGAGGCCTTCTTGATGGGGATTGGCGCCCAGGGCTCAGCTTGTAACTCATGCAGCATGGAATCTTTACCTGTGAACAGTTCTGAAAGTCCGGCGCGACCACCGTAATACCATGAAGTAAACGGATACTCAAAGTACCGCTTAGTAATGGTGGCATCGTAGACCCGCTTGTACACCGAGACACCAAACTGATCTGGGCGCGGGTCACCGAGCGGCAAACCAAGATAGTTGTTGGAGAGGCTGACAATAATAGGCGTATCTGGATCAAGTCGTTTTACAAGGTCAAACTCTTTGACGAGTCGCTCGCGAGTGTGATCTGGGCAGCGGCCAAACACCTCCAAGAAATACTCGTTCTCAAGTTGGTAGCTCTTCAGGGATGGGCGATCTTTATAACGATTTACGACTGCTGTCATCACATCCTCGAGCTCAGGATAGAGTTCATCAATATCTTGCTCTTTTGCCCAACTTGGCAGGTGGCACTCGGGCCAGCGCGGTTGGCGCAACCCAATCGCAAGCGAGACTGTGCCATCGCTTTGCTCGACCATATCAAATTGCCAGTCGAGGCTCGAGAAGTCGTATGTCCCCTGCTGCTTCTCGATATCAGACCAATAACTCATCAGGCGATAGTGCCTGATGTCGAGATCGTCGATCATGGCCTGGAGAGTCTCTTGAGGATCGAGGTCAAACGAGCGTGCATAGGGCTCTGAAAATGTCACCCCATAGTTGAGTGGCTCGTTCTGGTGTTTGAGTCGATACCAAACCGATGCGGCATACAGCGTGACGAAGAATAGTACAATGATCGCGAGCGTCACAAGTACTATCTGCTGCCAGGCGCGTCGTTTTCGCCACCAGGCTGAAACTTCAGTCGGGATTTTGCGGAGTCGTGAAACTGGTTTTTTCTTTTGCGCCATAATGCTTGTACTTATCGCCTTTATCATAGCACAGAATCCCGTAATTTCATCTGATAGTGCTATACTGTAGTTAGTATATGAGTCAGAAAAAAACACTGAGTATTGGGCTGGTGATCCCCGCCTACAATGAGTCCGAGTCAATCGCTAGCTGCCTTGAGGCAGCACTCAATCAGACACATCCATTTGATGAGATTATCGTGGTTGACAACAATTCTAGCGATGACACAGTTGATATCGTCAAACAGTTTGATGGTGTGAAGATTATTACCGAGGCAAAGCAAGGTGTTACCTACACCCGTGATACGGGTTTTGATGCGGTTGAGTCAGATGTCATTGGCCGGATTGACGCTGACTCGCTGCTTGATCCAGACTGGGTTGAAGAGGTGCTACGGGTTTTTGAAGATGACGAGATTGCGGCGGCGACTGGTCCAGTCTACTATCACGACATGCCCGCTAAGCCGACAGGCCAAAAGTTTGATTCTGCAATCAGGGGTGCAATTGATAAGCTCTCAACTAAATCAAAGTTTTTATTTGGCTCCAACATGGCTATCCGGCGCGAGGCATGGCGCACCATGCGCGACGTTGTCTGTCACGAGTCCGCCTATCACGAGGATCTGGATCTGGCGATTCACCTGATGGATTACAACTATAATATCTACTTTGATAAAAAGATGATTGCCGGTGTGTCCTCGCGGCGCATGGAGAGCTCGCCAAAAGAGTTTAGGCGCTATATGAAGATGTACTCGGCCACCTATCGCGGTCACGGTATCCGTGAGGCATCGGTGAACATCCCAATCATTATCTTCTGGAGTTTGTATCCGAGTATGAAGCTACTCAGGAATGCTTACAATCCTGAGACGGGCAAAATCTCACTCGAGAAGTTGTTGCTCAAATCATCAAGTGCTCGTTCAAATCGTAACGGCTAGGCAGGCGCAGTTCTCAGTAGCCCGTTGACGGTCTCAAGCTCACATTGCCCCCAGAGACCACGCTGTTTGCTCTTGGCGTCAGCCTCAGAATTTACAAAGCTCTCCATCTTGGTGTGCGGGAAGCCGGTAATGGCAAATCCGTACCCCTCCTCTATCAAGGTTTGGTTGAGGAGCTGCCCATTTGGCAGGTAAACAAACCGCAGCAGCCGATCGTAGCGATCACGATTACCGCTCAACCGATCCGCCTCAAGCCGAACGCGGCTGTCGCCTATTGTCTGTTTGGTGAAGGCAGACGCCTCTTTGCCGAAGCACTGAACAGGTTTGCGAGGGTCGTGCGTCTCGGGTGTATCGACGCCGATAAAGCGTATGGTTTCCTTCTTACCTTCCATATCAACTGCAATTGTATCGCCATCATCAAACTTTACGACTTTGTAGAGTCCGGGCGTGTGGTTCTGAATAGATTCCTCGACAGGTTCTTGGCCTGGAATAAATCCGTAGTGCTGAAGAAGTATCAGCGTGATTGCAAGTAGAATTGAACTGGCGATACGGATTATTTTTTGCTTCTCGCGCCTACCCATCGCCACGATCTAGTAGTCAATACCCTTGTTGGCGATAAACTTATCGTCAAAATGATGTTTGAGTTTAGTCATGTCGGTGGCGATATCAACCAACTCCAAGTACTCTGACGGGAAGTTGCGCCCAGTCAAGCAGAGACTTGTCTCATCCGCTCGCATATCTATAAGCTCTTTGATGGTAGTCTTCGGGAGTAGTCCATCATTCACGGCATTGTTAATCTCATCACAGATGACGACATCATAGTCACCGGAGGATACTGATTTTTGCGCGATATCAAATGTTTCTTCGGCCGCCTTTTTGTGGGACTCGTCGCTGACACTCTTCTCGCTGAGTTCGCCAGCATTATAAAAGCCTTTTCCGCCTCTGAAAAAGTACAAGTTTTTTCCAAAGACTGGCTGGATCTTTTTGATGAAGGTATGCTCTCCAACCTCCCAGTGTTTGATGAACTGAATATAGGCAACCTTCTGTCCGCGACCGAGAGCTCGGCACATTAAGCCAATGCTTGCGCTTGTCTTGCCCTTGTTCTCCCCGGTATACACAACCACGACAGATTGCTTCTGTTTAAAGTCTTTAAACGCCATACTCACCAGTATAGCTTATTGATCAGGCTACTTGAGATCCGTTGGTTTTGTGCGGTGCGGTTGCCTTCTCAAGTGCTAATAGCGCCAAGATAATAACGCTACGCCTGGCTCGTATCGCTGCTGACCGCTCCTCGCTGGCTGGTTGTTTGAGGAGGCGCTCGTAGGGAGTATCAACTAAGAGTAGATCTTCGGTCTCATCATCATACATCGCGGTGTTGTTGCGAAGTGATTCAGCAATATCCTCATCAAGGTCATCAGGAAGTTCACATCCTCGTAGGTCGAGGACACCTGTTTGATAATAGTCAATGTACGCAATGAGATCGGGGTCAATGAACTTGGAGAGTTCGGCTAAGTCAATATCACGATGGGCAGCATCACGTTCCTTCGCTGCCTCTTGCTTTGCTGGATCTGGTCGATATGACTGTGCACCTACTGCCATCTCATCTCCCTATTACCTACATACAGGTTAGCACTATATGTGGTGCACCAATGTGATTAATGTCACTACTGTTGAAAACGGGATTCGAGCGCGACTTGCCAGTCAAACCAGCCACGTTCCACAATGTAACCGAGGATCTCTTTGTCAGTACCGGTGGCAATCAGAATACCCACAATCAAGAAGATGATGCCAAGAATACGCTTGAACCAGCCATGAGGGTTGATCCCCCACCCCAGCTTTTGGGTAACCTTTGAGCCGGCGATAGCAATGAGGGCAAGCATGCTGGAGAGTCCTGCAACAAAAGCCAGGAGATATAAGAAGCCTCGCACCGGGGTAGCTGGGAGGATGCTGGCCACGATCAAAGCGTACGTTGGGCTGCAGGCACTAAACACAGGCCCAAGGCTGGCGCCAAGCAGTACGTCACCAACTTTACCTTGCTTCTGCAAAGCTTTACCCGATGTTTTGTTAGCCTTCTCTTGGAGTCTGAGCGCCATCGCCAGCTTCTCCCACAGGCTTGGGAACAGATAGGTAATGCCAAACAATATGATGATAACCCCGCTAATAATTTGCCAGGTGCTGGTCGGGATACTGACGAGCAGCGTTGAGGCCTTCAGCAAAACACTAAATAACATAACGGAGGCACCGAGGCCCCCGATAATGAACGCTGGGTTACGTGAGCGCGTGCCGTCTGAACTTCTGGCAAGCAGGATCGGCAGCAGTGCAATAACGCACGGCGCCAATACCGAGAGAATGCCCGCAACAAATGATATAAGCAGCAGTGCCATTACTGCACGTTATCCAGGACGTTAGCCAGTGACTTATCCTGTCCGTAGCCAACCCACTTCTTCTGGAGATCGCCTGATGTGTTCACGCGGACAAAGGTTGATTGCAGTGTGACACCATACTTCTCTTTCAGCTTTGATGAGCTATCAAAATCAGTCTCCAGGATTTGTACGCCATCTGGGAGTGGTCCACCTTCAATAGCTTGCTTAAACGCACGGCACTCAGGACACCATGGTGCGTAGAAGAACACCACAGTTGTTTGGTAGTTGCTATCTGCTACTGCAGCCTCCGAGTATTCTTGGTAGCGACCAGCAGTAGTCGTTGCGGCGGTATCGGCTTGCTCGAGAGCTTCACTATCTACCTCAACCATTTTTGTTGAAGCGGGTTTTGTTGTGCTCTCATTCGTTTCGTCCTCAACGGTGAAGGCGTAAATGCCGGCTCCAATGAGTGCTGCTGCTATGACTACGACGAGTCCGATGATAAGTGGCTTCTTCATCTAACCCCCTACTTTAAACCGGCGTCTTTAAGTGCTGACTCTACCTTTGGTCGATCAAAGCCAACAATTATGGTATCGCCAATCTCGATGACTGGTACTCCCATTTGCTTGCTCTTGTTTACCATCTCCTCAGCTGCCTTGGGGTCCTTCTCGACATCGATATCTTTATAATCGACACCTTCTGCATCAAAGTATTTTTTAGCTTGGTGACAGAAGCCGCACCAAGTGGTTGAATATACGGTGACCGCTGCTTTAGAATCTGACATTTACTCTCCTTTTTTACATATTACTTCAATCAAGGTCCGTCCTTGAAAAACTAGAGTTTCTGTAACTCTTTTTGTAAGGATGGACCTCGCGTAGTGGCTTTTGTGTTGAAGATTAACTCACTGAGCAGTTGCTTGCTCGGTGAATCGGTTGAAATCGTGTAACACACACGCTGTCCATGACGAACACGTGTGACAAGCCCGGCATCGGCGAGTATCTTCATGTGCTGAGATACGCAGGCTGGGCTGATTTTTAGATGCTCCGCCATCTGGCTGACACAACCCTGCGGCTCGCTAGCAATCAATTGGAATAGTTTAAAGCGCGTCTTGTCACCAAGTGCGCTGAATATTGCAGCAAAATCTGAATCGGCCATATACTAATTTTAAGCAAATACTTAAAATAGTGCAACTTTGGGTACTAAAAAACTACCCGTATGGGTAGCTCGGATAAAAGCTATATGTGTTGCGCGGAGGTGGGAGCGCCAGCCGACCGAAGTCGGCCAGCGCTTCTCCACCTCCTCATGTCACCCGCCTGGGCTGTTGACACCCTCGGAGCCCGTCTTGGTCAGGCAGTCGCCTGATCCTTCCTTGGGCTTCTCGGTGCCCCAGAGCTTGTCGCCCGTCTTGGGGGCGACCGCTTTGACGGTGCAGGTCTGATTGTCTTGTCGCCAGGAAACCATCAGCTGGTTACTCCCGTCGCGGTAGACATCGATCTCCGTGATGGGAATGTCGTTCATCTCGGCGTAGGCGCGCAGCTCTCGCTGCACAGTCTGCACCTCGATTTGGCCTTCGCGGCGGTGGTTGAAGTAGATCACCAACATCGAAGCCACAAGGGCCCCGATGATCAGCCCGAAGAACAAGCCCACGACGAACGCATCCTTCTCACGACCACTGTCGCCAGTAGTCTCGTCGCTTGCAGATTCCACGGCGACTCGACCCATCTGGTCTTCGACTCCCATGATTACCTCCTGGGATCTCGTGGTCGCGGGTGCGACCGGGTTCTTCCGTCGAGAACTCGACAGATGATAATGATTCTATCACAAAAATATAAAAAAGTCAATATATTCTTGTAACCGCTACTTTAATGTAAACGTTTCGGCCACCTGTGTGGTGGACTCTTCAGAGCAATCGATATGCTGACGTTTAGCGGAGAGGTGATGGGCGCCGGACGTGCCAGCACCCATCACTTTAGAGAACGTTGATGCCTGCGGCTACTGCCCAGATCAGGGCAGAGCCGATTACCGGTACCACGGCTAGCTCATACCAGAACCATCCACGAGCATCCACTGGTGGATGTTCGGCTTGCCAGAGCATCTTTGTGCTGACCCCGGCGATGATGCCGCAGATGTTGACCGCGGCTAGCCAGGTGACGGCCCAACCATGACTCCAGTGTTGCAGGTTGTTGGTTGTGGTCCAGCCATCGGCACCGATGAAACCTACGGTGAGTAGGAATCCGGTGACGACACAGGACACAATGCTCCAACGTCCCCACTTGATGACTTCGTCGTAGGTGTTGACGGGAGTTGCCTCGCTCATCTCTCTCCTAAGGTACGCTGACGGTTCCGCACCGACAGCTCTCACGTGAGTGTGCCTCGATCTCAGTATATGTATGTGCTGAGATTGTACACTTTAGCCACATTCCCAATGTGTGGCGTCGCCTCGCCAACGATCAACCGCGTCAATCATTGACTCTTTCTGTCGCCAGAAATTTTACTTGCGGGTACAAGCGAATTGTCTTCAGCCGAACCTACTTGCTGCGTAGCAGATTGCTGCGAAGCACATGCTCGCGAAGAAGCAGATGACTGCAGCTGCAAACACGGCAAGTCCAGGCTCTGACAGATCGCTCCAGACGTTCCAGAGGAGACCTGTCGCAACAGCGACTGATAGACCTAGACAACCCCAGAAGCCTGCCCACATGGCTTGGTGTTCTCGTCTCATTCCCACCTCCTTTAGAGGCTACGCTGGCGGTTCTGCACCGCCAACAGTGTACAAGGCACGAGTGTGCCCATCTTTTTATTATATCACACATAAGCACTATAGTCAATGTTGTGTCAATACGTTCTGATTGGTAGACTTAATAACAGATGGGAACATCAGATATGCGTCAGATAACTGCGCAGGGCTCAGCCGAGCCTTGTTTTTGTGCAG
The DNA here is from genome assembly GCA_020427905.1 of Candidatus Saccharimonadota bacterium. GTDB lineage: Bacteria > Patescibacteriota > Saccharimonadia > Saccharimonadales > UBA7683 > JAGQNU01. The sequence goes on from JAGQNU010000088.1 coordinate 10,310, forward strand.
CTTGGGGGCTCATTTGATGGGTTCTCCACTCCTGCAATTTGCATCAGAGAGCGGTATTCACGTCAGCCTTAAGGCCGACGGAATTATGCAGGTTGGACCGGTAACCGTTACCAACTCTATGATCTATGGTCTGTTCTGCACAGTACTGCTGACTATGTTGTTGATTGCTGTCGCACGGCGCGTCACGTTTCACCCTAGTAAAGGTGTGCTGGCTGGAGCGGCAGAGTCTATGGTGGAGTTTGTTATTAATCTGCTCGAGAGCCCATTTGGTTCACGGGCAAAAGCTGCAAAATATACCCCTGTTTTTGGCTCGTTCTTCATCTTTATCGTGTTCTCAAACATTATGGGGCTTGTGCCACTGGTGGGCTCACAGGTAGCTGTTGGTGAGAGCCCCTTGCTACGGCCATTCACGGCTGATCTAAACGGTACTATCGCGATGTCAGTGATTGCTATCGTGTTTGTGCAGGTGCTCTCAATTAAAGAGCAGGGCGTCAAGGGTCATCTCAAGCACTATTTTAGCGATAAGCCCTGGAACCCAATCAACTTCTTCATCGGTATTTTAGAAGTGTTTGGCGAGCTAACTCGTATCACCAGCCTCTCTCTCCGACTGTTTTTGAACACGGCAGTTGGCGAGATTCTGATTGCAGTATTTGCAAGTGTTGTGTTCTCTGGTGGTAAGACCCCGCTCACTGTTATCCCTGTTTTTGCGTTTGAGGTATTGGTTGCAGGTATCCAAGCGTATGTCTTTACTATCCTGGCTGCAACCTACCTTGGACTTGCTGTGATGCACGCTGATCACGGTGAGGAACACGAAGTACATCACGCCCCTGATATGCCTAAAACAAAGGTCGAGGCAGTTCAGACGTGATGAAACAAGCTAAGAACTAAAAAAGAAGGAATTACATATGGTTCAAGCATTTGCAGAAACAGCAACTACATCAGGTTGGAGCCCAGATACAATGAAGGCTCTCATGCTTGCGTTTGCACTGAGTGCAGCCGCAATCGGTCTTGGTTGGATTGGTAGTAGCTACATGAAGGCCCTCGGCCGCAACCCAGAGGCTGGTAAAGCAGCTGGTCAAGTGGTTATTATCGCCGCTATGGTAGAGGTTACCGCACTGCTCGCCTTCCTCCTTGGCGCATTCTTGCTCTAAGAGGTGGCAGCACTGGTGACTGGCTCTGCTGAGGCATCCAGTCACCAGCTGTGCATACATGAGGCCCCATCAGAGGTGTGGCATCATGTGCGCAGAGCACGTATAGTAGATAATCAGTAATAAGGGAGTACATGGTTTCAGTTTTCACAGTTTTAGCCGCCACTGAAGAGACTGCAGGTATTGCAGCGCTCGGTATTGATCCGTGGGCAATTTTGATTCAGGGTACAACGTTCTTAATCTTTCTCCTGATTGTGAAGAAGTTTGCCTTTGGCAAGATCGTTAGCACGCTTGAAGATCGTCGTAAGTCCATTGAGGGCAGCCTTGATAAAGCTGAGGAGCTTCAAAAGCAAAATGAAGAGGCTGAGAAGCGCGTGAATGAGCTACTCCATGAGGCACGGCTTCAGGCCGAAGAGTTGATTACCAAGGGTCGAGCTGAGGCTGACGGTATCGTCACAGCAGCTCAAACAGAGGCAGACACAAAGGCCAAAAAGATTATCGCCGAGGGTCTCGCCAAGATAGATCAACAAGTTGAGAAGGCACAGGATGATTTGAAGAAGCAAACACTTGAGCTTGTGGCCGAGGCTACCGCTGCCCTGCTTTCTGAAAAAGTTGACGCCAAAAAGAATAACGAACTTATTAAAAAAGCCCTCAAGGAGAGCAAATAATGGCGAATGAAGTTATCACTATTGATTCTACTGATGAGCAGATAGCGTCTGCGCTTTTTGATGATCTTAACGATGCCAAGACTAGAGATGTGTTGCCACTGAGCATGGTACGACGGAGAGAAGCTATAGCCATGTATTACGTCCGAGGCAATATCGCCCTTGCAACATACGATGCTGCCGAAGATGTCCTTTCTACTGATCACATCACACCAGAAGCTGCAGTAGCATTTCTCTCTCCCGAAGGCACTCGTGCATCAAGAATCACTGCAGTTGGGGATGCGCTTGCCGGGCTGATCGCTGCTGACCTAGAAGCAAATGCTACGCGGTATGCCAATGAGCGCGAGGAGGTCTCACGGCGGATGTTCAGATTACCACTAGCCGATGATGACGAAGAGCGGATGCGAAGTATGCTTACAGAGCAAGGTGTGAGAGATGTAGATCTTATCATCGAGGGTATGAAAGGTTTTGGCAAATGAAAGTAACCAGAACAGATATCGCTAAAGCATTCGTAAGCCAAGCAGATCAAAAAAGTATTGAGCATGCGGTTAAAGAGTTAGCTGCTTTGCTGCTTGAGGAGCGGATGCATGACCAGGTTGAGGAGATTATCCTTGATATTGCTCGGGAGTATCAGTTGCAGCATGGTGTGGTTGAGGCAGAGGCACGGACTGCCCAGAAGCTTTCTGCTGAAGTGAAAAAGCAACTGTCTGAGCGAGTAAGGGCGACAACTGGTGCTAAAAAAGTGGTGCTTCATGAGGAGATTGACCGGACACTGCTTGGTGGCGTAGTGCTTAGCGCCCCAGATATGGAGCTTGATTTATCACTACAATCTAAACTGATGAAGCTAAAGGCGTAAGGAGAATACATGGCTGAAATTTCAATGAAAGAACTATCCAAGGAGCTGCGCGAAGCAATCGACAAGCTAAAAGCTGAAGGCACTACCAAAGACACAGGGATTGTCATTAGGATTGGTGACGGTATTGCCTGGATCTACGGCCTCAAATCAGCTGGTTACAACGAGATGCTCGAGATCGATGGTACTGACGGTAATAAGATTACTGCCTTCGCCCTCAACCTTATGGAGGATGAGATCGGTGCTGTTGTGCTTGGTGAAGATACTAAGATTAAGGCCGGCTGCCGTGTTCACCTGACTGGTAAAGTGCTCGAGGTACCGGTTGGGCCAGAGTTGGTTGGTCGTGTCGTGAATCCACTTGGCCAGGCACTTGATGGTGGTCCGGCAATAAAAGCTAAGCAAACCGGGCTTGTAGAGCGTGATGCTCCTGGAGTACTTGATCGAAAGTCAGTGCATGAGCCGTTAATGACGGGTATCGTGGCC
>JAGQNU010000089.1 GCA_020427905.1 Candidatus Saccharimonadota bacterium
CTCACCCCCGATGCAGTACACGCGTTTGAGGTTACACACGGTGCACACCGACACAAAGCCTATCGGGTGCAACACAACAACAAAAAGGGGCCATACAAAGGCGGAATTCGGTTTCACCCTGATGTGTCAGAGGATGAAGTGCGCGCCCTTGCACTTTTAATGAGCCTTAAAACTGCTGCCGTTGGCCTGCCACTTGGTGGCGGTAAGGGTGGGATTGCGTTTGACCCCCGCCAGCATGACCGTGCGCACATCGAGGCGGTCTCGCGTGACTTTGTACGTAGTCTGCATCAGCATATTGGGCCAACTGTAGACGTGCCGGCACCAGATGTAAACACTAACGCTGAGATTATGGACTGGATGGTGAGCGAGTATGAACAACTAACAGGCGATACAAGCAAAGCATCCTTTACGGGCAAGTCGATTAACAATGGTGGCAGTCTTGGTCGTGAGGCTGCTACTGGCCGTGGCGGGGTAATTGTTTTGGGGGAATACCTCAAGTCAATCAAGCGCGACCCACGCACCGTCACAGTTGCAGTGCAGGGTGTTGGGAACGTTGGCTTCTGGTATGCAAAGATCGCTGAGGCGGAGCTGGGGGTTAGAATTGTGGCAGTATCTGACTCAAAGCGTACCCTGACGCTCAAAGACTTTGCGCACGATAACGGCTCGCTGAGCCTGGTCGAGCATCATGGCCACAAACAGGGCTTGATTGATAACATGACTGATGTACACACCACGTTCCAGGAGCGCGACGCCATACTATCTGCCGGGGTTGATGTGCTTGTCCTAGCCGCATTGGGTGACACGGTCGTGAAGGAAAACTACTCTGACGTTACGGCACCCATCATACTAGAGCTTGCAAACGGTCCAGTCGATGATGATGCTACACAGGCGCTGATCAAAACTGGAACAGTTATCATCCCTGATGTGATTGCGAACGCAGGCGGCGTTATCGTGAGTTATCTTGAGTGGCTGCAGAATACAAAGGATGAGCGGTGGACTGAGCAGAAGGTGAACAAAAAGTTAGCTCAAATTCTACAGACTGCAACCGAGCGAATGCTAGTGCGTGCGGATGATGACAAACTCAGCCTTAAAGAGGCGGTAGTGGCGGTAGCACTCGAGGAACTTGCAGACACGTAGTATAATTGAGTCTATATGAAGGTCAAAGTTGGTTCAGATTCCCTTATAGTCTCTCTTGAGGGCAAAGAGCAGGTGTGGGCACTCAAAAAGTCACTCACACTTCACGCGGAGCATATTACTAACGTAGAGTGGATGAGCGGTAAGGTAAACCGCTCGCGCCTTGGTGGCTTTAGAGCCCCGGGCACAGGTGTACCAAAGATGTTTTACGCGGGCTCAATTTATCGTAAGGCTGGCTGGGAGTTCTGGTACTTAAAGGCTCGTCAGCCCGGGTATCTCGTTATCACGACGGACCAGAAGAAATATCGTGTTGTGCGGCTCACCGTCAGTGAGAAGACGGGTACTGCGGTGCGTGAATGGTTTGAGGCGCTGATGAAGTCTGGGGGTACATCTCATGGCAGCAAGTAACCTAAAGAAGGTTATCCCCAAACGGTTGCTATGGGTTGATTTGGAGATGACTGGTCTTGACCCGCAAAAAGACGTCATTCTAGAGGTGGCGGCTGAGATAACAGATTTTGACTTTAATACGATCGCAACTTATGAGTCGCGTGTGAGGCAGGTAAAGAATGTAGTCGAAGCACGAATGCAGGCAAATATTTGGTGGAAGGATTATCCCGAGAACCGTGACGATTTTTTAAAGCATGTCAGTACAGCGCCAACCTCAAAACAAGTAGAGGACGACCTCATTGCGCTTGTTGAGGAGCATTTTGGTGGGGAGCCAGCGATTATTGCTGGTAACTCGATTCATAATGACAGAAAATTTATTGAGCGTTGGTGGCCTGGATTTGACCTACGACTACACTACCGCATGCTCGATGTGAGTAGTTTTAAGATATGGATGCAAGGTAAACATCACATGGAGTACGGTAAAAAAGATGTTCATCGGGCATTTGATGACATCCAAGCCTCGATTGCAGAGCTCCAATTTTATCTCGAGAAGTTAAGGAAGGGTGAGTGACGCACAAACAGCTTGAAGAGTACGTCCTTAGTAAGGTGGGCGCATGGCTCGATTACCCATTTGGCGAGGATGTGGCTGTCTATAAAGTTGGCTCTAGGGAGACGGGCAAGATGTTTGCGCTTATACCCGAGGGCAAAGAGCCAGTGCGCGTCAGCCTTAAGTGTGACCCACAATTGGCAGAGAAGTTACGCGAGACTTATGAGAGTGTGCAGCCAGGCTATCACCTCAATAAAAAGCACTGGAACACGATAATTTGCTCGGGCCAAGTCCCAGACACGGAGCTATTTGCATTGATTGACTTATCGCATCGTTTGGCAGGAGAAAGTCTCGGCAAAGCAGAACGTTTGCAACTTGGTCTGTAGTACTTAGATCGGTCTCACTTTACTAAGACTGCAACCGCATAGCGTGCAGTGATTGGATCCATGGTTGATATTCTGCGCTCTTGATAGGGTTAGCTAGCGACTTGCTGTATCAATGATGTCAGCAACTGATTGGAGATCTCGTTGGACAGTGGTTATTTTAGTACGTGATACTGTGTCTTTGATCTCGGGCTTCACTTTAATTAACGAGCGCTGGGCTGAAAGCAGGTGTGGTTGTAATGCGTCGAGCAGCTCTGTATCGATGGTGTCGTTTTTTACCGCTGCTTCAAGGGTTGTTATGTCTGCTGACGATGGTTTTGGCGTGCTACCAAAAGACTTCTTTGCGTCATAAGTAGACTTATAAATGCTCGCTAGATTGTTATAGTCACCGAGGAGAATAATCCGTACTGGGGCAAGAGCATTCCTTACAGGATTTGTCTGGAGGTCACCCTCATACTCAGTAATTGCGCCGAGTGCGTTGCCCGTGGAGTCGATTGCATCTGACAAATCTTGCTTTCCAGCGGCGCTGCCACCACTAAACAATACAACTCCAAGTAGCAGGAGTAGTAGTGCTAGCCCCCCAAACATCAAAAGGTTGGTACGTTTTTTATCGGCACCAGGCTGCGGGATCTCATATGGGTCAGGGTTCTGGGGTTTACCAAATTGCGCAATATTCATGCGTCTATTTAAGCATAACAGATATCAATCACGAAGCATTGACAAAGTATAATTATTGTGCTAACATGTTAGTATAATCCCCAAAAACAAAAAGGATAGATATATGCAACCAGCACAACCAGAACAAGGGCCACAACCAGTAACATCACCAGAGTACGATAAGGGTGACTTCACCGGGGTTACGATGCCTGAGAGTGGTGATGTCGGCTTTGGTAAAAGCAACGATGGCTATCTTGGTGATGAATATAAGCCAGGAGAGCCCCCAACAGAGATGCCTGAGGCTGTAGTACCTCCAAATACCCCGCCTGAGGGCCCGGAGGATTTCGACATGTCTCTTTATGAGGATGAACCTGATATTCCAGATGAGCCTGACGTTGCAGACCAGATTGCTCAGGATAGACGAGACGATGACGAGTCAAGACGCCAAAGAATGTTAGATCTTGATGATGAGATGTGGGCTGCAGGTGATTTTGATAATGAAACTCCCGATGAACCCGACTACAGGATTGGTGATACGATATCTGCGCTTCTATCTCCCGAGTCAAATGATGACGGCGACCATCCGAACGACGTTTTACAGAGTGATGTTGAGCCGGTTGAAGACTCTGAGTAGTATCCAAATGCTTTCAGATCATACTAGATAACCGTTAGAATTACTCTTCTTGTAGTGGTTCATCTATACTTGTTGGTATGGATGCGAAGGATGAGGTAAAACGGCGGCTCTCGGTTGAGGAGGTAGTTGGGGACTATCTTGAGCTCAAGCGTGCCGGCCGTAACCTTAAAGCGCTCTCACCATTTAGCTCAGAGAAGACACCGAGCTTTATGGTCAGCCCAGAAAAACAGATATGGCACGACTTCTCCTCCAACAAGGGAGGGGATATTTTTAGTTTCATCATGGAGGTGGAGGGCGTCGACTTTAGAGAGGCGCTGGAGATT
>JAGQNU010000090.1 GCA_020427905.1 Candidatus Saccharimonadota bacterium
ATTAACAAATTGACAAGTTCATTAAAAAACAGTAAGGTATGACGTACAGAGTTAAGCTACTATGATAGACCGGTGATACTGATTGGAGTTTTATGGCAGAAAGTGGATACTATTCAGGAGATTATGGCAATCCAGGCGTGGAGCGAAGGCGGGCAGACGCTAAAGAGGCTGAGCACAACTGGTATAGACTGGCCCAGCTCGCTTTATCAGACCTGTTTCATGAGAGTGGTCTTTACGATGGGTTAAGTCGCTCACAGAAGAAACAACTCAATCGAGACACCTACCTTGCTCTACATCCGGACGCTAAGCGTACCCGCAGAGAGAAGCGCAATATGAACAGACATTATGAGCCGGGGTTCCCGTTGTGGTCGATACCGATACTGCTGGCAGTTGGTGGTGCGGCACTCGGGTTCGAGGTCTTGGAGAAATATGCTCAAACAGGTAAATTGGGTAGTAAAACAATTAACCATATATCTGACCGAGAAAAAATGCACGCCACGTTAAATGAAGCACTTAATAAAGAGCTGAGTGGTGTTGTGGTTTCTGCGCTTCAACCGGAATGGCGAGCAAGCGGCGTCGCACTCGTCGAGTCGCAAGAGCCCACAGATTATGTTATTGCGATCGATGACTTGCTTGGAGCGGCGGAGGCAGAGATGACAAAGAGCGGTGCAAATGCAGAGATGCAAAGGGCCCGAGTCCTTAGTGCCTTCTATGCTGAGTTTGCGCCCAATCCACTGACACTACAGGACCAAAGAGTGCATGCTGCGGCTACATTCTTAGGGAGTAATTTGCTGCGTGATGGTAAGCTTGCAAATACAAGGCTGGAGCGTCATGCGCAGTATCTTGCTGATGGGCCCAGTACATTCAGGCTGCGCGTAACTCACCCCTACACAGAGCTGTACGAGAACGCACCTGATTTGGGTGACTTAACTCACACGTACGAGCACCGTCCTGGAGCCTATGCTGATGAGCTAGTTGACCCAGACCCAGTTGTTGAACTTGTAAAGAGCTCACGGGTGTAGCGTTTTGCTATACTAATTTGTATGGAACTGTTACTACCAACTGACGAGACACCGTATACCGTGTATTCTGGTGCAGATGAGCCGAAAAAAGCTGGATTTCGATTCAAGGCAGTGGACGGCACTGTACTCTCAACCCTGGAATTGCCACCAGCTTTTGGGGGTGTAGTGGTACTTGAAAACGGGAATCAGCCGGTGTTGCCTCCTTCAGAATGGCAACCAAACTTCAGGGCCGCTGCAGTAATGAGAGCTATACAGAATTCCGCTCAATCATAAGATTCCTTACGTATGTCACACCAGTACTTAGACGAAATCAACACCCTTGCATCAGATGCTCAAGACTACCGGGCTGTAGTAGAGACTGGTGGTATCCAGCACGTTGCCCGGTATATGCAGGAGCAAGACCTATGCGCGCACAAAGTGTTCATCATTACTGACACAAATGTAGACAAACATTATTCTGCTGATGTCGCTCAGCAATGTGCGGCTGTCGGCGCAGAGTCGCAGGTTCTTGTAATCCCCGCTGGAGAGGAGAACAAGTCACTTGAGCAGGCTGGGCACTTGGTGCAACAGCTCTCCGATCTGCAAGCCAATAGAAACGACACAATTGTCGCGCTCGGCGGTGGTGTCGTTGGTGATCTTGGGGGGTTTGTTGCCTCAATATACAATCGCGGTATTTCACTGGTTCATGTGCCCACAACTCTCCTTGCGATGGTTGACTCATCAATTGGGGGTAAAACGGGTGTTGACCACGGTGGCAAAAATAAAACCGGCACATTCTACCAACCACAACTCATTGTTGCGGATCCGGGTGTTCTAGGCACACTCGACAGCAGGGTCTACACCGAGGGACTAGGAGAAGTGGCGAAGTACGCTGTGCTGGACAAGGACTTCTTTACCGAGCTTCAAGCAAAGGCAAACGAGGTATGTGCATTTGACCAGAAGGCGCTGCCAACTATCGGGAGTGTGATTGCTCGCTGCGTGCGGCAAAAGTCCGACATTGTACAAGCGGATCAATTTGAGGGAGAGTCGAACCAGAGAGTGCTGCTCAATTATGGCCACACATTAGCGCACGGTCTTGAGGCGGCAACCGGGTATACCGAGTTGCTGCACGGTGAGGCGGTTGCAATCGGCATGATGTATGCTGCCCAGCTGTCTCGACATCTAGGGCATACTGATACTCAGTTTGTTGAGGAGCAGTCATCACTCCTCGCATCACTCGGGCTACCAACGCAGTACACTGGTCGGGCCAGCAGACAAGATATTGTTCAGCACATGTCACGAGATAAAAAGAACACGCATGAGTCTGATATTAGGTTTGTACTACCAATTACACCTGGCGAAATGATAATACAGCAGGTGTCAAAAGAGATTGTCGACAGTACGCTACAGAACTTTCTCTAACAAAAAGAGTCAGCATAAAACGACTATTTGTAGCGTAGTTTGATACTATACTAATTATATGAACGACCAGTGTTTTTATAGAGTGAGTGTAAAAGGGATTGTTGTTGATGATGACGGTCGGATCCTGTTAGCAAAGGAAGACAATGGTCTATGGGAGCTCCTTGGTGGTGGGCTCGATCACGGTGAAGACCCAATTGAGTGTTTGAAGCGTGAGATTCACGAAGAGACAGGCTTAACGGTTACGCGTGTCTCACAATCACCAAAGTATTTTGTAACGTCTGATCGAATCGACAGTAATACTAAAACAGCAAACGTAGTGTATGAGATTGAGCTCGAGAGTCTCGACTTTACGCCGTCCAATGAGTGCCAAGAACTCCGGTTCTTCAGTGTCGAAGAAATGAAGCAGGTTGATCTCTTCCCAAACGTACGAGAGTTATTGAAACAGATTGACGAGTAAATGTCACTTTAGACGTGTAGCTCGGGGATAACCCACTCGGTATTTTTTGGGTGTGTCAGTAAATCTGGGTAGTACAAAAACAGTTCCTCGCCTGGCTCGATATCGCGGTTGGCATACAGGCGCCACATATCCGCCGACACATTTGGCTCGCGAGCATGATTGATATACCAAACCACAGACATAGTTGCAAAACTCGCAGGTGCCAAGTAGAGTCCAGACTCTAACAAAGGACAATACTTGAGGTGAGAATCAGGGATATCTTCAATCGGAAGTCTCCGATTCTCTTCTGTAGGCCCACCGGGTTGTAGCCGAGTACCTTCTCCTATCTGAGTCATAGCAAAGCAGCCGACACCAGCTTCTTCAATTGTCGAGGGCT
>JAGQNU010000091.1 GCA_020427905.1 Candidatus Saccharimonadota bacterium
TTCTTGAGTACAGGGTTATCTTTGTACGGATTAAACAAGGCCTCATAGCGGTCCTCCCACTCCTGGGTATTAAGTGACCTGCCGAGGTATACAGGCAGATAATCGTATGCCTTCGACGATTTGAAGACTTTGTGAATTTGCCCCCAGTTCTGCTCCATGTAGTCCCAAAATGCTGCTCTTACGTGGTGGTTGCCGGTGAGAAGTGCGACCCAGCGGAACATGTCCTGTGGACGTATCATGCCTTTGGGGGCAAAGTGTGGGGTAATGAGCCGTATATCGTCCGGAGTATGCGTACGTGTTAAGGCCGAGCAGATATCAAGCTGTACGTCTGCAGAAGTTGTCTGCTCGTACTGCCTGAAGAGCGATTCGACGACCTGTTCATGGGGCGTGGCATGTTGTACAGCTGCACTAAGTATCACGACGCGCATATCAGCTGGCAGGGCCTCAACATTGTGGGCATACTCGTTATATATCGAAAGTGCGTGTTTAACTGCCGACTCACGCTCAGCAGCAGTTTGTGCTGAGGCGGCCATCACACGCATCTGAACATCGTTTGGTGTGTCATCATCCTGATTCACCCATCCAAACTGCTCAAACTGATCTTGCAGCAGGGATCCGTAGATTTTGCGAAGCGACACGTCAGATTCATCTTCACCCTCAACCAAACTACGCGCCACTCCAAACGCCATAGACATTAATGACCACACCGCCGCACGATCCTCGTCAGTATTACTGATCGCAAGTTCAAGAACATCTGTGATGCTCTGGTCGCCGCGCTTAGCGAGGAGTAAAGCATCATTGAACAGCGTGATTCTGCCAGAGGCGCTCATGTCATTATTCTGTAGCTTCTCGGCGATAGCCTGCTTGTGTGCTCTTGACGTATAGTTGACCAGATAATGGCCGCTACCGTTTCTATTCAGGTGGATTGAGTTCGCGTCCTTACTTTCGAGTACGATATTTTTACTGCTGAGCATGTCAGTGCTGGTAGGTGTGTCAGTAAGCAACGGCACCGGCCAGACCGCAGTGTTTTTTGAGTTATCAAGCACGAATCTACTCTGTGTCAGTTTTAGTCCATCTGGTGTATTCTCAACGTCAATAACGGGCATGCCTGATTGCGTCAACCAGGGGTCCATAAGTTCTTTGATAGTATGACCACTCGCATCTGATAATGCACTCCAGAGATCGTCGCGTGTCGTATTGCTGAACGCGTGAGCCTTAAAGTACTGCTTCAGTCCGGCTTGAAACGCAGTATCCCCGATATGCTCCCGAAGCATCTTGAGTAGACGACCCCCCTTAGCGTAGACAATTGCGGGGTCAAATAACGTTTCGATATGCTCTGGATTATCAACATCAACACGAACAGCCTGGACATCTGCGTAGACATCTCGGTTGCTCGTCGATACGACATCTGTTGATGTATAGAGTTCCCATTGCTGCCAATCTGGATGCAGTGCATCAAGTGCAAGGTGCTCCATCATGCTGGCAAAGCTCTCGTTGAGCCATAGATCGTCCCACCACTGCATCGTCACAAGATTACCGAACCATTGGTGGGATAGTTCATGCGCAATCACGAGCGAGACATACTGCTCGGTGTACATCGAGCGGTTGTCGGGATCGCTCAGGAGTGCGATCTCTCGATACGTAACCAGGCCCCAGTTCTCCATAGCGCCTGCGTCAAAATCAGGCAGTGCCAGCTGATCACATTTTGTAAGCGGAAATGGTGTACCAAAGTAATCTGTAAAGAACTCAAGCACACGGACACCCTCGTTAACTGAGTAATTAAGCCAGCTTTTCGGTTGCGCAACTGTAGCCCAGGTACGCACAGTAACTCCGTCCTCAGTGGTGGCCTCAACAGACTGGAGTTCACCAAACGCAAATGCCAACAGGTAGGTGCTCATGCGTGGCGTTTGCTCAAATGTGGTAACAAACTGTTCGCCCACGGTATTTTGCTTTGATATCGGCATATTACTCAGTACGGGCTCACCCTTAGGTGTCTTTAGGGTCAGCGTGAATGTGGCTTTAGCCTCAGGCTCGTCGATGCACGGGAGTGCCTCGCGGGCATAATGACTCTCAAACTGGGTAACAATAATTTGCTTCTTCTTGCCATCATACACAAAGTTGCTTGCGTAGACACCAAGCATTGAATCGTCATGGATAATCCCTGCATATTCAATATCAATCACGTGATTGCCGGGCGCAATATCATCACCTGATTCAAGCTCAATATGTAACTCGTCGTAGTCGCCGCTACTAAAAGTG
>JAGQNU010000092.1 GCA_020427905.1 Candidatus Saccharimonadota bacterium
TATCAGAATATCTTAAAAAGAAATGGTGACCCGAGTGGTATGGCATATTGGACAAAAAAACTTGATGACAAGAGCTGGACGCGCAATCGAGTGCTGGCGCAGTTTGCAGCGACTGCGAAAATTACGACAGCCGATGCTCTGATACAGATGGGGAAACCAACCAATGAGCAGTTTGTACAACAACTGTATGTTAGTCTATTTGCGCGTCAAGCAGATTCCGGCGGATTAGCCTACTGGAGGGGCCAACTTGATAACAATAAACTCTCCAGAAGTGATTTGCTCGCCAGGTTTGCGGTTGATGAGTCGTCAATGAAAGCGCTTGGTAGTGACTTTGCGGCGTTCCTGGCGACTGCGCCAAGACTAACAATTAACCAAACCGCCAAGAAAAGGCAAGACGAACGTCTCTTTATATCAGCGGTGCGTGTTAACGATGCAAAGAAGGAGCATGAGTCCATAAAAGGCTTGGTGGACGCCGGTAGATCGAATCGTGATAATGCAAAGAAGCTTGCCAGTAAGCGAGTGCCGTCCCGATCCGATCTGAGCAATATTGCGAGTTATGAGAGGACTACTCGCGGCTACAAAAACAAAGTTCCAAATGTTCAACGTAAGCTAAAGATATGGGCCGATAATAACAGTACACTCTATACTCAAGCGAAGACGGTTTCAGACTGGTCCCCGGACCTATCCTCAGACGGTATCAAGAAGAATTATGACACGGTTAGATTTTACCAGGCGCTAGCAAATAATATTAGCAAAGACCTGGACTACCTCATCAGAGACATTGCTAAGCAATACAATTCAGCAGAGAAAAAGTACGAGGCCGAGCAACGTCGTTTGGCAGAAATAGCCCGACAGAAAGCAATTGAGGCTGCCAATAAGAAGAGTTGTACCGATAGAGGTGGCACATGGACCAGTGGTAGATGTATCCCAATCAGCAATGATGACGGCGACGAAGGCGAGGGTAGCGGTGACCCAGAATGGGTAAAACCCCTCGTTACGAGCTGCCTCCAAGGAAGGTACAGGTATTTTACCATTACCAAACCTACAGTTGTTTGCTCTGAAGTGCCCAATAACTATCGATCTGGCGGGGTATTTGGTAATGATAGTAGCCGATGGTGTCCGACAGGTTACAGCGGACGCACAAAAGATTGGTCTGGTTCAACCAATGATAACGGAACCCGAGCCTATACAAACTGGCAGTTGCAGTGTAACAAAAACTAAAATGGACACCTAAGCTATATGAAGCTCAACCTACAAAACCTAAACCCATTCAAAAATAAGGACCAAAGGCGTGATACTGACGGCAAGTTCACCGCTGGTGGTGGTGGTCTCAAGGCCGTAAAAAAGTTCAACTGGGGGCGTGCAGCACCAGTAGTAGCCATCGTCGGTCTTGTCGGTGGTTATGTCGTCTACCAAAGCTTTGCAGGTACTGCCCTCTATAGATATCAGTACAGCACCTACCAGTGCCCGAACTTTAACAAGGATGATACCGCCAAGAATACCAATGAATCATGTGTAAACGCCAGCGCAGAAGGACTGGTGTATCGCTACTATAAGGCCGTCTTTGGACGTGACCCAGATAATAGCGGATATAAATTCTGGACACAGCAACTAGCTGGTGACAGAGAGAAGCCGTCTCGTGTTGCTGCAAAGATGCTGGCATCAAGTGAGAACAACTTTGGCAATCTCTCAAATGAGGACTACGTAGCCAAGCTGTATCAGAATGTTCTAAAACGAAATGGTGATCCAAGTGGTATGGCCTATTGGACGAAGAAGCTTGATGATAAGAGCTGGACGCGAGACCGTGTGTTGTCACAGTTTGCAGCTACTGCAAAAATCACAGCGGCTGATGCCCAGATACAGATGGGCAAACCAACAAACGAGCAGTTTGTGCAGCAGTTATACACCAGCCTTTTCGAACGTCAGGCAGACTCAGGTGGTCTCGCGTATTGGAAGGGCCAACTTGACGGCAACAAGCTCTCAAGGAGTGATGTAATTGCACGTTTTGCAGTTGACGAAGCCTCCATGAAGGCACTTGGCAACGACTTCGCAACATTCTTGACCACGGCACCACAGCTGACCATTACCCAAACCGCCAAAAAGAAGCAAGATGAGCGCCTTTACATCTCTGCCGTACGGGTGAATGATGCCAAAAGGACCTATGACAGTATCAAAAGCCTTACTGATAACGGTCGTAAGAATCGTGACACTGCAAAATCGATTGCCAGCAAGGCTACACCTTCACGATCGGATCTGAGTGCTATTGCAAGTAACCAGAAAACAGTTGAGGGATATAAAAAGAAGGTGCCGGATGTACAGCGTAAACTTGCCATCTGGACTGATAAAAACAAATCTCTATACGCTGAGGCAAAAACAGTTTCGGACTGGTCTCCAGATCTATCATCTGACGCGATCAAAAAGAACTATGACACCGTCGCGTTCTATCTCGCCCTGGCTAACAACATGAACAAAGATCTCGATTACCTTATCAAGGACATCGCTAAGCAGTACAAAGTAGCAGAGGGTAAGTACGAGGCGGAACAGCGCCGCAAAGCCGAAGAAGCAGCACGAAAAGCAGCCGAGGAGGCTGCCAGGAGAGGCGACGGTGGTGAAGGCAGTGTGCCGTCAGGACTAAACCCACGAGCGTGCGATATACCGGTGGCAAACGTAAGAAGTACATCGTCTCGCCACTGTATTGCCAGACTGCAACAAGTTGGAGGGATAACGATAGATGGGATTTGGGGGCCACAGACTCAGTTGGTTTCAAATTTCATCAATCATCCGCGCTCAAATAACCCCTGTAGCAATCCTAACTCTCAGGCGTGTAAAGATGGGCTTGCAAAAGAGCTCACCGACTTGGGTGGTTCTGGGGATGTCCAGGGATCGTGTCCAGATTCGCACTTTTACGATGACGGTTGGTGTTGGTCTATCAGCAACCGCTTACCCGACTGTCCAGATCCACCAGGAAGCTTTTCCGCTAACTACAATAAGTGTACTTGGGGTAGTGAGAAGTATACGGTATGCACCACATCTACCTACCTTTCTAAAAAGCGTCTGAATTCTGCAGGAAATGTTTACAAGTGCCGAAACCGAATACTGCCATCGTAGGCAAAAAGGGTCAGCGCTGAATTGCATGTATGCAGATACTAGTGCTGTGACCCAATAACAGCGCCGAGGGAGTTGAGGCGGGTGGCAAAGTCCTCGTAGCCGCGTGAGATAGAGTAGATGTTGCGGAGGATACTGGTGCCTGGTGCGGCGAGCATCGTAATAAGGAT
>JAGQNU010000093.1 GCA_020427905.1 Candidatus Saccharimonadota bacterium
GGACGTAAATCATGAAGTATGCATCTATTTTTGCCACCATCTTGTTCGTCTGGATAGCCGTTATCATCATGGCGTTATTTGTAGGCGACTCGAGTGATATGTTTAAGCTCTATGTAGCATTAATTGTATTTACACTCACTCTCTTTATTATCGGCTTCGGTAAAGGAAAGTAGGCCGCCTTGGCTCAAAAGCTCTCTGCCGCCCAGACCAAGCAGGTCAAACAGATCAAGCGCTATCGCACAAAACGTGTGCTATCTGTTGGGACGCGTGCGTACACGCTGCACCGTAAAAAGCTTGAGCCAGAGATGCAAAACCTTATCTGTGATGAGTTTACTGCACTTGGTGGCGTCTATGTGAAATTTTTGCAAGGAGTTCTACTCAAAAGCACTCTGATGAAGAACTGGCGCAGTGCCAATAAACTCAATATCTTTGAGAACCTGGAGTCAGAGCCGCTCGACATTCATCAGATACTGCGCACTGAGCTGAAGGGCAACAAAATACAGCAGATCGCGGCAATCAGCCCCGAGCCCTTTGCAGCTGGTAGTTTTGGGCAAGTCTACTTTGGCACTCATGCTGATGGCACACAGATAGTCGTTAAGGCACTACGTCCGTTGATTAGAGAGACTCTCGCGTTTGATCTTAAGCTACTGAGTGTGTTTACAAAAACGTGGCTTGCCAAATCTCCAAATATTCAAATGAACATTAAAGATGCTATCGGTGACTTCAAGCGAGCAACTCTAAGAGAGACTGACTACATTGAGGAGGCCCGCTTTGCCAATGAACTCTATGAGGAGTATCGTGGACACCCAACGTTTGTTATACCCAAAACCTACACCGAGATTTGCACCCAAAATATTATCGTTCAGGAGTACCTACCCGGCATATCAATTGCTCAACTAATTAAATTTCAAGAGCAAGGAGTTGACCCCTATAAATATGTAATGGAACAGATTGGCTCCGACCTTCATACCCAGCTAAAGATTGCAGGCGTAGAGCTGATTTACGGGATCTTTGCACTGCCTCGTATCCAGGGAGATCCACATCCTGGTAATGTGAAGGTGCTCCCAGACAACAAAGTCGGCATGATCGACTTTGGTATCTCTGCTAAGAGTCCTCGCGAGAAGGCTGCCTTTTATGCTCTCCTGCTTGAGTACTCCAAGGTACTGAAGGGGCAGATGGATATTCCTGCCCTGTTTGGACAGTTTTTGCGGTTTTTTGTCAGCGACCTGTACAAGGCACTCAAAAAGATTACCTCTATGTTACCCGGCAACGATCAGTCAAATGATCTCACTCGCCAAATGGGTGCAGTTGCAAAAAAGAACTTTGACAAGGAGCTGGGGGGCGAGGATCTGGAAACAATTTTAGAAAAAGGCAACATCATCACCATGATGAATCAGGTTGTTAACAAAGGAAACCGCTTTGGGTTGGTGATGAAGATTGATGACAGTGAGATGCTGAGAGCTGCACAAAGCTACATGACCCTTATAGATAGTATGGGCGGCAAGACCACGTTAATGCCGGAGATCCTCGATGAAGCACTGTCTCGTGTTGCTAGCGACTACCCAGAGTTTACTCAAGACACCACACAATTGCCAAGCGTAAACCGTGCCATGGAGACAATTAGTAAATGGCTTGAGCGTGTTGCAGACAAGGATCCGGCACTATTTCAGACCTTTATCAATAAAATGAACGCTGCGCAGCCAAAGGCTGCAAAAAAGGCTACAAAAGATCTCGTCCAACAAGTAAACGGCGAGAAGTCAGCACCAAAATCAGTCGAAAATAGCGATAAATAACTAAATATGGTATTATAAGTGTATGTTTAAAGACGTAATCTTATTTGTAAAGTACCCCTACACTGCTGGTGTGATTGCTACCATGTGGCTTGGTACAGCGATTATCTTAGGTGTTAGCCCCAAGCTCGACGTAATTAACGTTATGGTCATCAACCTCGTCGCCAGCAGCATCATCGCTGTTATCGGCTTTCGCGGCGGCCAAGATATATAAAAAATCTCTGCTTGGTCTTATTCGGCTACTGTAACAAGTGTTACAAAAGTGACTTCACGGTTCTGATTGGTAATGCGGTATGGCTGTTTGCGTGAGAACTGAAGTGGTACATCATCCTTATTCACTTCAAAGATGATTGATGCCGTAGACTGAGTACCTGGATCAAGCTTAGTGACATCAAACTTTCCATCATACTCGCTAATATTTGCAGGTAGGACTTCTGATCCAGTTGAGTCAACCAACTTAAATGAAGTCTGACTACTGATATCCATAGTTTTTGCTTTAGTTGCATTACCCATCTGGAAGTTTATCTTCACCAACTCTTTCGTCTCATCAACCACATAATCTGGGTTATCGGTTGTATAGTTGCGCTCAATGTTGTTTACCCTCAACACAAAACCATCGGCCGAGGTAATCGTCTCGCCAACCTGGCCTTCAAGTGACTCGTCAGCACTGTAATCTGGGTCAATCAGTTCAGACAGGTCAAGTTCTTCAGGTTCTGACGAGACATCCTCGTCAGCTGCTGCTTGTTGTTTGGCAAGCTCCTCTTGATACGCTGCATCTGCCGCTTGTTTACCGGCAGTCTTACCACTGCTATAGCCGATAAAATATCCTCCAGCGCCCGCAGCCAGAATGAGCACCACACCAATCGCAGCAAAAATAATCATCTTGCTCTTGCTTGAGCTTGAGCTTGATGTATCGATTGGGGCTGGCGGAGGGGACAACATAGCATCCACCTGCTGTGTTTGTGGATCCATCGGCTGTTGCATCTGCGGTGGTGCCATTGGAGCATTTGGGTCAGTCATTGGCACGGAGCCATAACTCTCCGCACCCTGAATAGGTGGCGATTGTGGCTGTGCTTGCATAGGGTCTACAAATTGCGGTTGCGATTGCGGTTGTTGCGGCATACCCTGAGTATCAAGCCGCGGTGCTTCATTTGGGTTTGGAGTAACCCCACCAAAGTTATCCATATAAACAATTGTTTCCTTTTAAACTTATGTAGCTATTGTATCAAACTGTTTATGGTTAGCAAAATAACCTACTTGGCGTATTCAGTAGCGCGGGTCTCGCGGATAACATTCACCTTGATGGTACCCGGATACTGCATAGTGCTCTCGATCTTATTAGCGATATCGCGAGCTAACTTGATTGCGCTCAGATCATCTATCTTCTCCGGCATAACCATTACTCTTACCTCGCGACCAGCAGAGATGGCGTAGGCTTTATCAATCCCAGGGAAGCTGGTAGCAACATTCTCAAGCTCGCGCATACGTTCGGCAAAGTTCTCGGCGCTGATGTTGCGTGCACCAGGACGCGCTGCAGAGAGCGCATCAACCACTCGCACCACTAGCGCCTCTGGAGTTGTGGCCTCAATATCATCGTGGTGAGCCTCAATTGCATGGGCAATCTCCTCGCTCATGCCGTACTTTCGGGCAATCTCGCCACTGATATGGTGGTGCTTGCCCTCGATCTTGTGTGTCATAGCCTTGCCGATATCATGGAGCAACGCTGCAGTCTTAACAGTTTTGACATCTGCCCCAATCTCCTCAGCTATCAGAGCACTGATATGCGCCATCTCGGTACTATGTTTAAGCACATTCTGACCATAACTAGTTCTGAAGCGCAGCTCACCAAGTAGGCGAATCATCTCTTTTGGTACAAGCCCAACAACACCAACTTCGCGCACAGCATCCTCACCCGCTCGATCGATCTCTTTATCGATTTGCTTTTGGGCTTTCTCCACCACCTCCTCAATACGCCCCGGGTGAACTCGTCCATCTTTTAAGAGCATCTCGAGCGCTACTCGAGCTACCTGGCGACGTATCGGATCAAAGCTTGAGAGAATAATCATGCCGGGTGTGTCGTCAACTAAAATATCGACGCCGGTTGCACGCTGTAAAGCTTGGATGTTACGACCCTCTTTACCGATGATGCGGCCCTTCATGTCCT
>JAGQNU010000094.1 GCA_020427905.1 Candidatus Saccharimonadota bacterium
TAACACGCCTCCCTGTCACGGAGGAGATCGCCGGTTCAAATCCGGTCGGGCCCGCCAGATTGACTTACTACCATATTTATGGTAGTATTTTAATGTTGGAAAGAAAACAAACATGACACACGACAGAATAACACCAGGATCAACTCACCCGAACCGCCCGCTTCCTTCATCTGAGGTGTTTGTGACGGCCGATTCCGTCCTTATGGAGCATGCCCCGGGTATCGTGCAGGCTGCAGAGGATGGCATAACTGATGTTACAAGCATGATGCACTCGCCGATTCGCGTCCGAATAATCGGAAGCAGGTGGGCAGATGGTGAATATGGTAGTACACAGTGGTTTACAGAACGTGCTGGTATCACCGATCCTAGTGGTACACACAGTGGGAAGCTTCTGTATGACGTGATCCATAGAGATCTTGCATCAGATCCAGCTCTTCAAGAATCGCCACATGTCGGGTATATGCTGCTCGGTCAGGACCTGACTGCCATTGGTCCGGACGGAAAGCCGATGAACTTTATTTTTGGAGCAACTGATAAAGAGATAGGTCAAAGCGTGCAATCAATCGCTCGCTTCTTGGAGGCTGGGCTAGATTCTGCCCAGTTAGCCACCGTTACGCGCCATATCGCGAGGCACGAGTTCGGTCACTTAATCGGTCTCGATGGGGGCTCGATCAGGAGCCAGGATTCCCGCGGGGGGATTTATCAGGGTCATTGTGTCAATACCTGCACAATGCGCCAGGTCAGCTCAGTTCCAGAAGCCGTAGATTTAGCCGAAAGTCTTAAAGATGCTCCACATGCTGGTTTCTGCGATGATTGCACCAGTGTAATTGTGGCAGCATAGCCTCGCGTCCAATCTGTTAGTACGCAATCGTCCAAGTTTAAAGATATTGACTATTATGTAAAAAACTGATAAAATAGTTCTACTCTCGTTGAGCGCTGTGCGCTCCGAGTACTTTGACAAACAGCAGTATGCAAGGTGAGCTGAAGCGTTACATACGCATGCAGCCCCTCACCTCATCTTGCAAGGACGCAATGTTCTACCGACAACCTTAGCAATGAGGAGAAACGGAGATATCCGTGAGCGATCACGATGTCCCCCAGGTGGTGTTCGACGAGTCGAGCGCCACCCGCATCTTCCCCCGGCCAGAGCTGAAGAACGCGGCTCTGGTCACGATCCCGATGGCCGAGGGCGGTCACGAGATCCCGACCTTCATCTCCCCTGAGTGGGGCGGTGTGCAGGTGTTCTACGGCAGCTACTACGCCATCATCGTCGATGGCGCCGTGGCTTACGGCTCCGCTCGGGAGCAGTGGGAGCTCATGCACACCAACATGAAGCCCGGATGGTGGGTCAAGACCGGGGTGCCCACGGCCTACCAGGCCACCGAGCGCTGCCGCATCATGACCCTGATCCCCACCGAGGACGGCAACGTTCGCGAGGCCAACTACACGCTCGATCCGGGAGACTGGATCGTTCGCCAGCCTGGCGGCGAGGTGCAGCACATCAAGAACCAGAAGTTCGAGGCCATCTACTACACCGAGGACGAGGTGCTCGAGCTCGGTCTCAACACGATGACCACCGAGGAGTTCGCCCAGTGGGCGGTCTCCCGGGCCGGTTCGTTGCTGTCCGTCTGATCCCAGTGCAGGGGCTGGCCACACGGCCAGCCCCTGCGGGGCATCTACTGCTGTTTGCCATACCCATCATTGACCCTCTATTGGGTCATTTTTAATAGTGTGCTGATGTGAAGAATAGCCCTTGATGAGGTATACTGGTGCTAATGAGCGAAAACGCAAAGGTTGTGCCATTTTTTAAGGATCGTGCTGCGGTTTTGCTTGTTGTGTTCAACTCAGTTTTAACGTTGCTGATTGCCGGGTCAGTGTTTGCGCGCCTCAGAAGCCATGACTTCAAGGTGCCGGTTCAATATGTGGTGAATGATGGCAGCGTGCTGCAGACCTCGCAGTGGTTTAGCTTGTACTCAATTGCACTCTTTGCAATCGCAGTGACGGTTGCAGTTGTGATTCTCTCGGAGCGATTGCACCGCTCGGCACGTGAGTTCGCCTTGGTTGCGCTTGGTGTCTATGGTTTGAGCCTTATCTTTGGTCTGCTCGCGACAAATACACTGCTAACACTTGTTTCACGGGTATGAGCACAAACGGCTTCCCGTTTGAAATCCCACTCGGTAAGCGAACTCTCAAGTACAGAGTGTTCGAGATACTACCTGGAGTACTGAGCTGGTCAATATTGGCACTGCCGATCGTACTCAGTATTGTGGACCCAACCTCACGGCTAGCGGCGATCTTTATCCTATTCTTTATGATGAGTTGGTTCTTCAGGGCTGTCGGCATGTC
>JAGQNU010000095.1 GCA_020427905.1 Candidatus Saccharimonadota bacterium
AAATGCGTCAACTATGTTGCACCATTGAAAATGTCTCAGCACCAGCTGGGACTTTTTCAATTATGGCTAAGACGCTAACTCCTGCCCGACCCAATAACTACCGCCAGGCAACTCTTGACCACAAGGTCAAGAGTTCTAGAGTCTCCTTACCCACACCAATAAGCGTCTGCGTAAATCGGAAAGACCGTATAGCTCAGTTTTTGTTATGATAGGTTAATGAACAATACTTTAACTTCATTAAATGGTGTAAGAGTTGGGCATTCAACTCATATTGATAAATTAACCGGCTGCACGGTCATCTTGTTTGATGAACCATATTCTGTTGCGTACAAAGCTTATGGAGGTGGTGTCGGGTCCTTTAATACAGAGGGTTTGCGTAGCGGTAAGACAGACTACAAAGAAAACGGCATATTTATTGCTGGCGGAAGTAATACAGGGCTTATGTCAGCAGCTGAAATAATGGACTGTCTCAGAAGCGATAGGATTGGTTCTCGCTCCGGAAAGGATAACTCCATTTATAATCCCTCCGTAACGGGTGCTATTGTTTACGACCAGGGCATGCAGGTCGCTCCTTACAATCCAAAATATGGGCGCGAAGCATATGAAAACGCCACAGCAGAACCTGTACAAAACGGAAATGTTGGTGCTGGAACAGGTACGTCAGTCGGTAAATTTAGATGGGTTGAAGGTGGGACAAAGACAGGTGCTATGAAAGCTGGGGTAGGTTCAGCGAGGATTGATGTGGGTGGTGGTATTACTGTGTGCGCATTATCGGTTGTGAATGCACTCGGTAATGTTGTGCTACCCGATGGGACTATCCTTGCTGGTAATCGCGATGAGAAAACCGACATTAAACCATACGAAGATTTGATTGATTTTGTAACTAACGATAGATCAAACACAACAATATCTGTAGTAGGAATAAATGTTGATCTAAAATCCAAAGAGCATTATGAAAAACTGGCGCATCTGGCATCCCACGGACAGGTGCGTGCTATTAATCCAGTTCATACCTCGGCGGACGGTGATACAGTTTTCGTTTTTAGTACCGCCGAACTAAAAAGTCCCTTGAATAATTTTGCAAAATACTTCAAAGACACCGAGGACGATGTACATTTTCAGGTTGATATTATTGGAAATGCGGCTGCTAAGGCCGTACAAGAGAGTATCTACGATGCTTGCAGACAGGCAGAAACTATCCAATTTGAACAGGGCTATAAGGGTGTAATCCCTGCCTCCAAGGACTTAGTCTGATTGGGGGTGGTCCAATAAATCGAATAGCTGGATAAATGAAAGTTGATGGTAAAATTTTGTTTATTTGGTAATACATACTCTCTATTGCAGGTCTTTAAATATGTCAGTTTTTTGTGTCAAATACAACTAGACCCGCTGTCGGATGGGTACTTTTGTTATAGTATCTCTATGCATGAAATTAGAAAAGCAACTGTTAGGGACGTTGAGGGAATCTGTGCTATCCGCGATGAGGCGTGGATAGACACGTACCCGTCCAAAGAGCTTGGCCTCACCGAGGAGGCAGTGCGCATCAATGCGCAAGGGCCAGATGGTGAGTTAGTCCCAAAAAGGATAACTTGGTTTAAGCAGAAGATACTAAACAAATCAGATAACTGGGCTATGTACGTGGGCCTCATTGACTCTGTAGTCAGAGGTTTTGTCGTAGCATCCATTGGTGATGATGGAAAAAAATGTATCAATAGCCTGTACGTTAAACCGGGGTATCAGGGCAAAGGTTTGGGCGCAGATTTGATGCAGAAAGCCATCGACTGGCTTGACGAGGGTGGTGATATATATCTTGAGGTTGCAGCTCACAACCAACGGGCAATCAAGTTTTATGAGAGATTCGGATTTAAGCTAACCCATAACAAGGTAGAGGATGAACAGAATCGTCCGAGTTACGTAGCACCGATACCACAAGCTGAGATGATTCTCGATCGGACAGCCTCCTAGGCTGTGCGGCGCATGTGGGCGGCCTTTTCACGAGCGATTTGGAGGACTCCTCTTGGCCCGAGCTCTCTTAGTGTTGGATCCTCGACGTAGCGGAAGAACACCACGAGGCTATCCCGACTCAAAGTAGCAGGGTCAACATCGCTCGGTAAGCTATCGGTAATGAGTCGGTGCTTGGGGAACGAACCCGGCCAGAGTTGACCATCGGCTGTTCGTGCGGTGCAGAAGCCAACTGCGTCACCTTGCTTGATATTTGTGATTGGGTCCATGAGCTGGGTTCTGTCGTTCTCGTCAGCGTCGGCAGGGGCCAACTCGTATGTGCCACCGTATTCAGATAAGTTGATAGCGACCATCATACCTAACGCTCGGAGTGGCACTTGCCCCTTCTCTTTTTTTGCAAGGTGAAAGGTGTTATCGGTGTGCCAACCGATCTCGTGGTGTGCTGGTGTAGTGTGCCACTTTGCGCCGTAGACGACACGCTGCAACCCAACTAAGCTAACAGCCCTGTGGCTCCCATACGGCGCTCGTCCCCACGACTCAAGCTCGGGGATATTGGCCATACGGGCATTGAGCTGTACTAGGTCTCTAAATCCTGTCAGAAACTTCTGCACCGCTGGGCTAATCGCCCTGAGGTGTTTGCCATAACGATACTCATCTGAGTGTGACCAACTGCGGGTTGGGTCTGTTGCTTCTTCTTCATGCCACTTAACACCATCGGGTGCTCTGAGTGCATTACACTCAGCAGGGGAGAGTAGCCGACGCATCTCAACAGCTCCTGTATCAACGAGTCGTGTAAGCCCACCAGAATTAAGCGCTGCATGCCTCATGATTTCTGCAGTATAGCATGTGTACCAGATGATGGCACTTCTTCCAGTCGTTACTTGAGTGTATACTAATACAAATGGCTCAAACAAAAAAATACGGTCACAAATGGTTTCTGCTCGGGCTTCTCGGTGTATTTATAGCCGCGCCAAACGCCACGGTCATTAAGTACGCGGTTGACGCAGTAAGTCCACTGCAGTATAACGCTCTGAGGTTTTTGGTGGTTGCATTGCTGACAACACCACTACTGTTGGCCTCGCTCAAAAAGTTCACAAAATATAATCTGAGCCAGTCGCTGCAGGCTGGTTTTTTCATGGCCATTGCAGTTGTGTCATACGTCACGTCAATTAAGCTAAGCCAAGCAAGCTACGTATCTATCATTACTTTGGTTACGCCGATTGTCTTTATATTATTCTCAACACGAATTAATGGTGAAAGCATAAATAAGCGGGCGATGGCTGGTGTAACACTGGCGGCAATCGGTGCAATGGTGATAGTAATGCTACCCCTGGCCATCAGACAATCTGGAGATTTTGTATTCTACCCACTCGCCACAGCGTTTGCGCTCGTCAACAGCATCTCGTACTCCCTTGCGATCATTAAGCTGAAGTCGGCGAACGAGGCGGGAGTACCCTTACCAGCTTTGCTGAGTATATCGGCATGGACGGTCGCGGCTATTAGCGGTGTGCTGCTTGCTGGCGCGCTTACGCAAGGCACTGAGCTCTCCCCGTTAAATGGCAGATTGCTGCTCGGTGTCTTCTACTCTGGTA
>JAGQNU010000096.1 GCA_020427905.1 Candidatus Saccharimonadota bacterium
ATCACTTTATCTACTAATCGTACGAACCGCGCCTCAGGCTCAACCTGCTCTTCATATCTCTCAAGCAACCGTGCCCAGTAGGGAGGGAGTTCAGCGAGTAATTGCGTAACAGCCTTTGACTCGGCCGCCTCTTTGGCAACCCGAGCTTCTGGAGAAATATTGAAGGTAGGTGTATCACCGACAATTGCTTCAGGTGCATCGTGAATCATGCAAAATTGTGCAATCTTTGCCTGGTCTAAATGTGGGTAGAAGCTGTCAGCAAGGTGGAGTGCCACAAGTGTCAACATATAGCTATGCTCGACATCGCTCTCCGCTCGACTTGGATAGCGCGTAGCGCGTTCAACATCAGCGTACCACACTGCAAATCCTCCAAGATACAGTACATCTTTTGTAACCTCGGATGCCTCCTGCCAAGCTACAGACTCGGGTTGCATCAGTACTCCTCCGGTGTATATGCGTACTTATGCTCTATATAGCCAATGCCATCCTCTTTGCCCATATGGGTAATCTCTGGCACTGACTGAAACACGCTCTCTTTACCCGCCAGTTCATCGAGTGTCAGCCATTCATTGTGGTGCCCTTCGTCATCTACAATAAGCGTGCCCTGTGGGTTGTTGCCATAGACAACACAAAAGAGCTTATCCTCAAGTAGTTCACCAGTGTCTTCAACGTAGTCCATTTTGTGGTAGAACCCGGAGACACGTAGATCTGCTGTCAGCCCTGTCTCCTCCATGAGCTCACGTGCTGCCGTCTCAAGCAGTGTCTCGCCCCAGCGGACCTTACCAGTCGGACGGCCCCAAAAACCAAAAAATGGCTGCTTGAGACGCTCTTGAGAGAGAAACTTGCCGTCATTGTTCTCAACAATCAATGCGACAGATACCTTAGGTTGTCGCTCTATAGTGTTGTCATCCGTATCAAGACGGTTTGCATACTCTTTACCCTTAGTTGTAAGTGTGTAGCCAGTGTCAGTTTTTTTAACATACTCGAGTTCAAGCAAACGTTTAATATGAAACTTAAAATGGTCACTATCAAGACCAGTTGTTTTTTGTAGTGTGGCAAAGTTAGCACTTGGGTGAAACAGCAGATCACGCAGGATTGCGGTCTGTGCTGCATGTATATCTACCTCGTGGCTCATGATATTCTCCTTGATTACTCCAGCATACTAGCACTCGGTTTATGCCAATACTAGGGAAGTCCACTTCCGTTCTAGCATACCAGAATCATTGACACGACAAGATACCTGATGGTTAAGTAGGTAGTCATGAGGCAAAGTACCACTACAGAGCGCGTATCACAACGTGAGTATTTACATCCATTAAGTGCGGTTACACCCGCGCTTGAGCGCATGGGGTTTACGGCTAATGGTGAGTACTGCTTTGCAATGTCCGCCGTTGACCCAGCCTGCGATGTGCTTGTACTCATGAGGGACGATACAGACACTGCACTTGCACTGTACCGCACACCTGTTAGTGCAATTGATACTGAGACGGGTAGGCAAATGTGTATCATTAGGAACCAAACAATTTTGGAATATGACGGCGCACTAACTGTCGTTACAAGTGACGTTGAACGATGTAAGAGTGGTGGCAACCACTTTGTTGATGCGCAGTTTGCATCTGCTGACGACACATGTGATGTTAATGCAAGAGGTGAGCTCGAAGCATTTTTGCAACATGTCGAGACACTAATTAACTGCACCCGGCCTCAAGATTTACTTGATCAAACCGAGTTTAGAGAGCACATCAAAAACATGTGTGCCTTCGGTGATAACTGTTTGGAGCATCTCGTCTAGTGGCGTAATCAGACTCACGACTGGCACATGCCTCGACACCGCATACCCTATCTCAAAGCTTGTGCTTATACCAACATAGCCATGGGGTGCATGAACAAATAGCACATCTGCCTCACGGATTGCCCTCAGGTGGAACTGTTCCAGCGCGCTAATGTCCAGCGCGCTCTCATGCACACTTTTTACAACTGGTTCAGTACTGTCTAAAAACTCGACCGATAATGGCGAGAGAACCTGCACGCCACAAGTTTCGAGCTCTTTAAAAAGTACGGCAAGCCCCTCGTTATCTTTATGATAACTTCCTGATATCACTGCTTTTATCATTGTTAAAACTTCTGTTTTTCAACTACGACAGTTTGTTCAATCAGCCACTCGGGACTTGTTAGAATATCTAACTCCACCTCAAAACTTTGAAACCTGAGCGACTTCTTGAGAGCCTCTTCAAATGTCATCCACTCGTTGTGGCCACCCTCAAAATCAATGAGTAGCTCACCCTTAGGGTCAACACGGCGACAGACGAAGAATATCTTATCCTCCGCAAAAGTATCAGCATCATCAATTTTGACGTGCTCGTGATATACGCCTGCCACCTCAAAGTCTGCCTCGAGACCCGTCTCTTCTAAGCTCTCACGCAGTGCAGTCTCGGTGATCGTCTCTCCCCACCTGATCTTGCCACTCGGTAGACCCCAATAGCCGTAGTACGGATTCTTAAGGCGCTCCTGAAACAGATACTCTTTGCCGTTTTTACCCTCACGCTCAATAGCCAAAATAACAGCTGTCTTTGGCTGACGTTCAATTGTGTTGTCATCAGTATCGAGTCGATTGGCATACTCTTTACCTTGAGCACTCAAGCTGTAGTGACCACGGCGCACCTTCTCAACCAACTCCAGATCAACCAAGCGGCCGATATGAAAGTTGAAGTGGTCACTCGATAGGCCAGTAGCCTTTTGCAGCTCAGCATAGCCTGCACTCGGATGAAAGAGCAACTCCCTAAGAATCACTGTTTGTGCATCGTGAATTTTAACCTCTAAACTCATGGTTCTCTCCAGTTCTTTATATGGTAACAGAGGCCTCCAGATGATAATAACCAGGCTCCTTAGAAAAAACTAGTAAAGCGCACTTTAGTTTGCATATATGTTAATATCAGTATATGGCAATCAAAACTATGGATATACAAAGAGGTGAGTGGCAAACCACAACCGAACGCATTAACGCACTCTGCGAAGCTGGTGCCATTAAGAAGCGTTTAACTGATGCAAACAACTGCGACGCCGCGGGCTACGCTGCATATGAGTACTCTGATCGCTTCTCTGAACTTTGGCTCACCAACGACAAGTTGCACCCATATGCTGCTAAAATTACAGCCACGACACCCGATATAACACTAGCTACACTTTCTATAGGTGGGCTAGAGGTTATTGGTAGGCAACGCCTTGAGATAAGTCTTGCACACGATTGCAGCCCAGATATTCGTGTATCCCTAGAGATTGGTGACCCCGAGACTAGCGTAACTGAGGTGGCCACCAAGCAAGTCACCCCACCCGAGCTCGAATCCGATACTCAGCTCAGCGCAGATATCGCTGAAATTGGACGCATCATCTTAAGATTACATTCGGACGATATTGGAGCCCAAACAGGGTTTGCCTCAGCTCTATCATAAATTACACTTTGTTATATTATTGTTATTTTAACAAACTTATGATATAGTGTTTATATTATGGCAAAGAAGACAGTGTCTACATCTAGAAAGTCTCCTGCGAGCACGGCAAAGCGCGCCTCTGCAACGACAGCAAAAAAGGCAAAAAGAATGAACTCTGTGTCAAAGCGCGTGCCAAACGTACAGGTTAAGAGTAATAAAGAGGTATTTGCTACGATCGAACGCTACTTAGCACACAATCTGCACGATCGCTTTAGCTTCACATTCTCTAAACAGACAAGGGCGAAACTTGTTGCTTATGGCCCATGGCTTGCAACTGCATCTGTTGTTCTTGTCTCTCCACAACTTATGAATCTCGCAAAAAATGGCTCACTGATGACTATCTCAGGCTTTTTTAACGATATCTTCTTTAATCAGCAGTCCTGGGTAATCTTAGTGGCAATCTTACTCAATATCCTCCTCTTGGTGGATGGGCTCAACGGATTGTTTCATAAAACGAGACGGGGCTGGACAAAAGTCTACATCACTGCGCTTATCACTACAGTTTACATTATGAGTCAGTTAGTACAGAACCTATCACAACCTGCGGCACCAATATTAAGCCTGCTTGTCGCACTGGGTATTTTGTTTACGCTTTACGACGTACGCGACTATTATGCAGTCAAATAAATAACGCCTAACAGCTATACAAACGCCTCACAGTACGTGAGGCGTTTTTGCGCTACACTATATATCATGACCTTTGACCAAGCCTATGACCAATTAAACGATTCCCAAAAGCAAGCGGTAAACGCTATTGAGGGTCCGGTCCTCGTCTTAGCCGGCCCTGGCACAGGTAAAACCCAGCTGCTCAGTACTCGCGTTGCTAACATCTTAAAGAAGACTGATACTGATGCAAAAAATATACTGTGCCTCACATTTACTAACAAAGCGGCCACAAATATGCGTGAGCGTGTCACCAGTCTTGCTGGTAACGATGCACGCGATGTAACCATAAAGACATTTCACTCGTTTGCTGCTGAAATCATGAACAGCTACCCAGAGTACTTCTGGAGCGGAGCCAACCTATCAAATGCGCCGGAGGCTGTGCAGCTTGAGATAGTTGAGTCAATCATTAAAACATTACCCAAGGACAACCCGTTTGCCGTGCTATTTGATGGTAACTATACAATGGTAAAGCCAGCGTTAAGTGCGATTGGCTTGAGTAAACAAGCTGGCTTGACACCCGACAAGCTGAGAGCAATTCTTGAGATTAATCTCGCGTATATTGAGGATATTGAGCCACATCTTGTTGAGATTCTCTCCCAGACGTTACGTTACAAAAAACTC
>JAGQNU010000097.1 GCA_020427905.1 Candidatus Saccharimonadota bacterium
AAGCAGCTTGAAGACTTTGCTGCATATTGTTTTAACAAATCTCACGCAGCCTGTTACGGCCTGATTGCCTACTGGACTGCATATCTCAAGGCGCACTATCCTGACGCCTTTATGGCAGCACTTATGACCAGTGACGCAGATGATATTGATCGTCTCGCTATTGAGATTACCGAGTGTCGTCATATGGGTATTGATGTCTTGTTGCCAAGTGTAAACGAGTCATATGTAGAGTTTGCCGTTGTGCCAAACAAAAGTAAGATTAGATTTGGTATGAGCGCTATTAAAAACGTTGGTGTCGGGGCAGTTGAAGAGATCGTGAATGAGCGCGATGAGAACGGTAAATTTGCCAGCGTGATGGACTTTCTGGAACGTGTCGACACACGTAAGGTGAACCGTAAAACCTGGGAGAGTCTCATTAAGGCTGGGGCATTTGAAGAGTTCGGCCAGTCTCGTGGCGATCTACTGTTCAACCTTGATGGGTTACTAGCGCTGGGCTCTAAGATCCACAAAGAGAAGGAGACCAATCAAGCAGACTTGTTTGGTGGTATGGACAATGCAGCCGAGAGCATAGCACCAACATTTAATTTTGACACCGCCCCAGAGCAGATGAGCGAGCACGATATGCTACTTAATGAGCGTGAGTTGCTTGGCCTCTATCTCTCAAAGCATCCACTTGATGGGTACGGAGCCTACTTGGAGGAGCATGCGCTGCCACTCGAGCAAATCAATGACACCATGGATGGCAAAACGGTGACAATCGGCGGTGTCGTAACGTCAATCCGCTCTATCACCACAAAAAACGGTGCACGTATGGCGTTCGTGAAGATTGAGGATAAGTCAGCTGAGTGTGAGCTTATCGTGTTCCCCGGAGTGTACGAGAAGCTTAACGCAGTCTGGCAGCAGGACCAGGTTATTATCGCTAAAGGTAAAATCAACTACAAAGATCGGGATGGCAATATGGGCCAGGAGCTTAAAATTCTTGTAGATCAGGCCAATCAAGTGACTGAAGCTGATGCCAAGGCATATCAACCCAAGGGCAAAAAGCCAAAACCTCCAAAAGGCACAACTCCCTCAAAGCCGAGCAAGGCTGACTTGCCGCCACCTCCGCCCCCCAAAGTCATTGATGACTACAAGGAGCAATCACTGTACGTGCAGATTAAAGACCCATCTGATGCCGAGAAGCTTAAGGAACTCAAGGAGATCGCTGGCGAACACCCTGGCGATACTGTGGTGATACTTGTACTTGGAGAAGGAGACACTAAAACAGCCCTAAAGATGCCTTTTAGGGTGTCTCTAGTGGATCAGCTAAGTGAACGGTTGAAGCAAGCGTTTAGCGAGGAATGCGTCCACATTAAGTGACAATGTTATAATAGCGAAAATGGCAGTTATCAATCGGTCAGGTGAGTTAATCAGAATTGAAGAACAGGCAGTAATGCCATTCTTCAATACTATTGGTGGTGAGGAGTCGTACGAATATGCGGACAAAATTGCTGAATGGGCTATAACACCACTAGATTTACCTGATGATGCGCCATACCTCGATATCTTGCATGCACTCATGATGGCAACTGCACAAGATTGTGCTGAGGCTGGGTATTATGCACGGGGCAAGGACTTCGTAAAATCACCAGACACATCATTCTATTCATCGTTGCTCGACACACGAGGTGTGACTGAGGCTCACGTGGCTAACATGTTGTCATTAGGCGAGGACTCATGGCATCGGGCGACGTTTAACGAGAGAAGTACGTACAGATACTGTATTGCGGAAGCACTTGAAGAGGTTGGCGTAGAACGTATGGTACTTCCCTCAGATCGCGAGCTTTGTGTGATCGGTATTGTTAACGTAATATCGAGAGGGTTTATGCAAGCAGCAAGACGATCTGCCAAACAAGGTTACGTCTGGGGTGAGACGGGTACTCCACCGGTGCAATTACCTGATCAACGCCTACTAGAGCAAGTTGGCTATAACCAACGTATCTCTGGTTTAAGAACGCAAAACTCTAGATCGCTTCAGGAGGCTGTGGATTTAAGAGCAGCTGAGCTGGAGATAGATAGACTTTTTGACGAACTATCACCTGCGTAGTTCATATAAAGCAATGCCTGAGGCGACGGAAACATTTAATGACTCTTTTGTGCCGTGCATTGGTATCTCCACTATAATGTCCATTTGCTTCAGGATATCATCTTCAACACCACGGATCTCATTACCAACAAATACCGCTATCGGTGTCTCTGCGAACTGTTTGTCAATCAGTGACCTGCACTTGTCCAGCGTCACGCTGCTTGGATGTTGCTCAAGTGCAATCAGCACAGCGCCGTCAATTTTTAGTTGTTTAATGACGTCATCGATTGTGTCGAATCTCTTAAAATCAACAATTGATTCAGCCCCAAGGGCTGTTTTGTGTATCTGGCGTGTAAGCTTGTCTGCAAAGTGGGGCAATCGAGTGTCGCCTTCAAATGTGGGGTACGGTGTGTAGCCGCTAAAGTAGATTTGATCAATGCCAAGACCGTCACAGGTGCGGAAGAAGGCGCCGACGTTATGCGTGCTTCTGATGTCGTGTGCTACGAGTGTGATGTGCATAACCGCCAGTATACCACTGTTAATTACTGTCTATGTAGCGTACAATTATGCTTATGGCTTTTAATGATGCAGATGACAAGCTTAAATTTAGAGATAACGAAGAGCTTAACACAGAAAAAAGAGCAAAACTCCTAAAGATTCCGTACCTCGACAGTCGGACAATTGCTGATATACCACTGGCAACGGGCGTCCTGACTAACGAGGAGATGTATAAATACAAGCTGATAACTCTGTACGATAAGGGCGCCAACTATACCTTTGGTATTACTCTGCAGACCCCACAGCAGACACTCAGGGAGCTGCGGGAGCGGTTCAATGACAAAGTCATCGATTACAAGATGATTAGCCTCGAAGGCTATAAGGAGTTCATGTTGCGGTTTGATCCGCCGGTTGAGGTACACTATGACGACATCACAGTCAGCAAAGAGGGCGCGAGCGATAACGTTGAGACAGTCTCTCAAACTTTGGAGGGTGTAAAGTCTGACGACATTCTTGAGTATGTTATTACGCAGGCTGATAAGCTTGGAGCATCAGACATACACTTCGAGACAGCGCGTACTGGCGTACGCTTCCGCTTTCGTCTCGATGGCGCCCTGCATCTGATCGCGGTAGTGTCACATCAGAAGTACCGCCAGTTGCAACAATCGATTGCGGTAAAAGCAAATATATCAACTTCAGCACCGGATGCACAGACAGGACACCTCTCGCAATCCATAGCCCGTGACGACGGTACTGAGAAGGTGTTGAATATGCGTATTGAGACTGTGCCAACGTTGTATGGGCAAGATGCAATAGTGCGTCTCTTCAATATGGACGCGAGTTTGCTCAATCTCGATAATCTAGGACTCAGTGAACGAGAGCGTAAGCCGATTGATGAGGTTATCTCTCATCCGCACGGCATGGTATTGATGGTTGGCCCAACAGGCTCTGGTAAAACGACAACCCTTTATTCGATTCTCCAAAAGCTAAATGAGCCAACTCGCAAGATCATCACACTTGAGGATCCTGTTGAGTATGGTCTTGAGGGAATGAGTCAGATACCGGTATACAGCCGTCAAGGTGACAGTTTTGCCAGCAAGCTGCGTGCGGTGATGCGTCTCGATCCAGACGTCATCATGGTTGGTGAGATTAGAGATGTTGATACAGCGCGCACGGCTTTACAGGCCTCGATTACGGGTCACCTGGTACTTTCGACCTTCCACGCAGGCTCATCAGCAGAGGCCTTCACTCGTATGATTGATATGATTGGACAGAACCCCATCTTGATCTCTGCAATAAAACTTATCATTTCACAGCGTCTCGTACGTCGATTAGATGACACTACAAAACAGGCATATGAGCCTGATGCCGCCACGCAGCAGCACATACGGGAGACACTTGAGAATTTGTCAGAGAACATCGAGAAACCAAATCTCGACAAAATAACGCTCTATAAGCCTGGTAAAAGTGAAGAGAATCCATTTGGCTACAAAGGTCGTCTTTCAATCCTTGAGCAGCTGACGATCACACCAGAGATTCAAGCGCTTCTACGCAACCAGTACGAGGTCCCAACTAGTGAGAAAATTGAGGAAGAAGCCCG
>JAGQNU010000098.1 GCA_020427905.1 Candidatus Saccharimonadota bacterium
TGTTTTGCCACTTCTAACAAAACTCCTTCCAAAAATATTTCTTTAGCGCACTAAAAGACGCTGTAAGATTAGTACCATTGTACCCATCTTATAAACAGATGTCAAAGAGAAGCTGTATGTTTTTGCTTAATTGCTCTATTGAGTCCAACCATGTACACGATGGTTGAGATCAAGATCACACTAAGTGCCGTGCTCTCAGGACCTGTGTTTGGCACCTTGCCAGTGGGCTGCTGCTCGGGAGTCTCAGGTGTAGTTGCTGGCAAATGATCTATGCCCGACACGCCCTCATCTGTCTGCGATACCGAGCTATCATTGTTCTCAGCTTGAGACGTAGAATCCTCGCCGCCATCTTCTGGGGCTGCAGCTTTTGATGTATCTTTATCGCTTGTTTTTGCGTCAGACGTTTTTGATGTAGTCGTTTTTGACGACTCGTTATTCTGCTGACGTCGACTCACAGCCCAGCGTGTAAACAAAAATACTAGCAAGAATAAGACTACTGCTAGTACTACCACCCGTATGATACCGACAAAGTGTGAGCTTGCTCCCTTGTTCTTCTCCATACGACTCCTTGAATTCAATAATACGTTGATTTGTGGCACGTGTAAAGCGTCGCCGCAGGATGCTACAATGGCATATATGATTATCGGGGTAGATATTGGGGGAACCAAGACACTCGTTGCCGAGTTCTCTGACAACGGCAAGATATTGCGTGAACGCAAGTTTGCGACACCGAAAGACTATGATGAGTTCATCGCTACCCTCGCAGAGACTGTTAATAAGCTTGAGATCCCCCACGTGCAGGCTGTGTGTGTAGCGGTGCCAGGACTTCTCAATAGGAGATCAGGTATTGTTAAGGCGCTTGGAAACCTCGATTGGCGTGATAAAAATATCAGATCTGATATACGTTCTCATTTTGAAACCGATCATATCTACATCGAGAACGATAGTAAACTTGCGGGGTTATCTGAGGTGCGCTCACTTCCTGAAACACCAGACAGGACACTATACCTCACCGTGAGTACAGGTATAGGAGGTGCTTTACTAATTGGTGAGAATCTATCAAGCGATATGATTGATATGGAGCTTGGTAAATCACCGTTACTTTTTGAAGACGAGGTGACTCACTGGGAGGACTTTGCGTCTGGTAGAGCATTCACCGAGGCGTACGGAGCGCAAGGCGACGATGTTGATGACAGCACGATCTGGCAGCAATATGTTCAAGAGCGACTTGGACCAGGTGTGATAGTAGCGTGCAGCTATCTTCAAGTGGACACAATCATTTTTGGTGGAGGTCTCGGTCACCACAGCAATCAATTTGCCGCCTATTTACTCCCCTATCTAGATGAGCGTTTACACGCTATCGTTAAACGACCATCACAAATTCTATCTGCGAAACATGGCAAAAACGCCGTAATCTATGGATGTTATGAGTACGCACACGATAAACTCTAGAGATATTGCCGCACGTATATTTGAAGATCAGAATCAGATACGATTTGCAGAATCTGAAGTTTTTTACTGGTCGGCGCGTAGCAATATCGTATTCTATAATCCAGCGTTGTTTGATTCTGTTGTCGGCGTCTACAAGTTGCTACACGAGACAGGACATGCACTCCTCGAGCACGCAACATTTGAGAGTGCTCCAGAGCTCCTCAGTTTAGAAGTAGCTGCCTGGACCAAAGCTAAGGAGCTTGCGAGCGATTACGGTATTACGATCAATCAGGACTACATCGAGAACTGCCTAGACAGCTACCGAGACTGGCTCCATAAGCGCAGCATGTGCCCCGCCTGCAAAACAGTGAGTACAGAGATCGCCGCCAACACCTATAAATGCTTCAATTGCTCTCAAAAATGGGTCGTCTCACCCGATCAGCGATCTCGTTGCTACCGTCAAAAAACGTGACAAGCAAAAAGAGCACCTCACGGTGCTCTTTTTTTAGATCTGAGACCTATTTGCTTGACTTAGTACGTCGAGAAATTCGACCACCACGCGCACCAGCAATTCGCGCACGCTCACGACCAGTAAGGCCGTCTGTACCAGGCTTATCGCTTCCGAATCCGCCTGTTACACCCTTTTTACCACCCTTGGCACCGATCATGGCATAAAATTCTTTGCCATATTTCTTTTTATTAGTAAGTGCAGCTTTTGCACCACCAGCTTTAGTTCCAGCCATCTGTATGACCTCCCTATTATTAATTTGTCTCCACCTTTCATAGGTGAAAAACAAAAAGAGCTCACGAATGGTGGTACGTGAACCCTCCTCATTTCACCTCTGAAATTACCCTTATGTTAACACAGAATTGTGCTTATGTCAACGATTTATTAGTGACTTTTACATGCGCAGTGGTGCCTTTGCTTGGGCTACTTGTCAGCGTGAGGCTGCCACCGAGGTAGTGCATGATCAGCTGATCGATATAAAGGCTCAATCCAATGCCTTCGTGACTGAAGTCCTCACTTGATTCGGCACGACTCAGTGGCTTGAACAGCTTTGCAAGCTTTTCTGCAGAAATACCCTCACCTTTATCTGTAACCGAGATATCAGTAACCTTACGATGTTTACGAGCACGAACAGTAATCGCCTGATCGGGCTTACTGTGTTCAGCGGCGTTCGTAAGCAAAGATTGTAAAACTGTTCGCATCAAGAACTCTGGCTGACGAATTGTCGCGTTGTGTGGAACATCGATAGTCACAAGTCGCTTATCATCATTGAGTCCGTCTTTAGCCGACTGCGCCGCTTCATGAAGATTAATGTCCGAAGCGCTTTGTATGATTGCCCCCTCCTCTAGCTGACTAATGAGAATGAACTTCTGCGCAGTAGATTCAAGCTGTGCAATGCCATCCTTTATATACTTTGCAGACTTCTCACTTGAGC
Source organism: Candidatus Saccharimonadota bacterium (assembly GCA_020427905.1). GTDB lineage: Bacteria > Patescibacteriota > Saccharimonadia > Saccharimonadales > UBA7683 > JAGQNU01. Next base: position 2,874 of record JAGQNU010000098.1, read on the forward strand.
CCGAGACGAGGTGGGTATCGATTGACACAACCGCTGGCACCAGCTCCTCATTCACCTCTCTGAGGAACTTGTTGCGCAGGTGGTCAAGTTGCTGCTGATACGTCAGTAGGCGCTTCTCATACTTATAATTTTCTGAACCACGCTTGAATGTGTTGTGTGCGAGTAGATGCAACACACCTATCACGAGCAAAATTGCCACCTGTGCCGCTATGAGAAGGGCCGTACTTGATATTTCTTGCCAGAAAATCGCCACTACATTAATGAGCGCTATGAACACTAGACTGCTGATAAGTGGCCACACAACACGGGGTGCCCACAAGCTAACCCTTGATCTAGCAGGTTCGCCTGGCGCCACAAGAGTATTATTAACCTCGGTTGACTCGAGCTTTCCTATCAACGACTCTATCGTGCTTTGCAGTTTCTTCACACCATTCTGTAACACAGTCTTGGCGCGCGACTCGCCCGACATCATCTCTACGCCTGACGCAATCAGCGTCACGGGTGTTCTCAGATAGTGACTTGCTAGAGAGACAAGTGACTTCTTCTCCTCGTTAAGCAGCTTTTGCCTCGCGACCAAAGCCCGCACCTTCTTTGTGTCATTAATCTGCATGATTGCTTCAAAAGCTGATTGCAGAGCTAGAGTTGCAAGCAGTAGTACGAGTAACCATGGGAAGTTTCTGATGACCAGAGCCGCGCGCGACTCTCTATCTTTTTGCGTTACACTCTCTTTGTTTGGTGAGCGCTTT
>JAGQNU010000099.1 GCA_020427905.1 Candidatus Saccharimonadota bacterium
GCGATGAGTAGTATCGCTAATACGATGAGTGAGGCAACATCCACATACTTCTCGATCTGATCTTTGTAACGCTTACCTAAGAAGTGGGCGAGTGAGCCGACAGCACCAAATCGTAGTGTGCGACCAGCTAGCGAAGCAATCATAAAGCCGGCAAAATTGACACCAAATGCACCACCGGCGATAGTGAAGACCTTAAACGGTAGCGGTGTAAATGCGGCGACAATGAGGATCAGGAATGAGTGCTGTTGGTAGAGATCTTGTACGGTGGCAAAACTGTCCTTGAGGTGTAGGCCATTCAAAATGGCATTACCAAAGCTATCAAACAAAACGGCGCCAATAAAGTAACCGAAGGCTGCGCCAATTACGGAGGCGATAATGGCCAGAGAGGTAAACCGTACCCACTTTTTTGGGGTAGCAAATATCATCGCCATGAGCAGCGGATCAACGGGGAGCGGGAAGAAGCTGGCTTCAGCAAAGCTCAGCCCGCCAAGTGCAGCCTCAGCATGTTTTGAGGTTGACCACTTCATAGTCCAGTTGTAGAGGCGGCGGATAAGTCGTCTGAGTGGCGCTACCAGGTAGGCTAGCGATAGCATTGGCTTACTGCTTTTTATTGTCTCAAAAGAGATCTTAACTCGCTTTTTTATCATTACATCAGTATACCAGGATTTCACCAGTTCCATCAGAAGTGGTAAAATAGGGTATACGAACAATAAGGAGTTTACAGATACATGAGTCAGGATGTACAGCTAACGGCTGAAAAACGAGACGAAACAGGTAAAAAAGTTGCAGCAAACCTGCGTGGTGATGGACGCGTACCGGCTGTCGTGCAGGAGCACGGCAAAGATTCAATTGCAATAACTGTGGGATCACAGGAGATTCTAAAGGCGTTTGCACTGGCGGGCAAGAGTCAGGCGATTGACCTCTCTGTGGGCAGTACCAAAAAACTCGCACTTATCAAAGAGATTACCTTTGTGCCAACAAAAAATGAGGTACAGCACGTCGTGTTTCAGGCCCTGAAAGCTGATGAAGAGGTTGATGCAGATGTACCAGTACATGTCGTTGGTGAGATTCCTGCCGAGAACAACCGACTTGTACTCCTGAACACAATTGATACACTGGCGGTTCGAGCCCTGCCAAAAGATTTACCGGAGGCACTCGAGGTTGACGGTAGCGGACTTGCTGAGATTGATGACCGTGTGACGATTGGCGACATCAAGCTTCCCGAAGGTGTGCAGCTTGTTGAAATTCTTGCAAACGCAGATGACGAAGAGAAGCAAAGTGAGTTCCTCTCACAACCTATCGCACTCGTGAAGGAGCCAAGCATTGTCGAATCTGACGAGGGTGTTGAGCTGGCAGAAGGCGAGTCAGAAGGTGATGCAGTTGACTCTGAGAACGGTGGCGAAGGCGATGAAGCGGCTTCAGAGTCAGGTGAAGATTCAGGTTCTGACGAACCTAAATCAGACGACTAGAAGCAGATTCGATCGCACTTACGGTGCCGAATACAGTTTCTTCCCCTATAGTTTTACCAAGTATAGCTTTTGCAAGTGGTGATTGTGCGGTCACAACGATTGCGCCATCAAAATCCTGACTGACGTTATGCGCCCAGTCGCCAGCAACGAAGTAACTGCGGGTTTTCCCGTTTTTGGAAATACTAATTTTGTGACCGATCAGAACAGCACTGATTTCAGCAGGTTTCTTAATTGGTTCACTGTTCAAGAGTATGTATTTTAAGTGGCTGTACTCTGCGTAGAGTAGTGATTGTTTGTCTCGTACCGCATCAAATGGAGCATTGTCGTGCCATGTCTCGGAAGACTGGTTCAGAACCTCGTGGAACTCAGGGCCAAGATCCTTAATCTGTGTCTGTAACTCCTCTATGCGAACTTCAATCCACAATTTGTCTCGTGGTAGTAATCTGAACATTTCACGTATCTCCGTGATTAATCTGTATTGTAAGTGCTGCTTAGTCTATACAGCTACCACCAGCGGTTCGGCTCGTCCGAACGTTCGCGAATAGAGGATCATTGCATGATCGTATTACTTACAGTCTACGGTCTGCTGTGCGCACTGTCAATTAGGTGGTATAGCCTTCAGCTTGTTTGGTAAAGAGGTCATGGTATTGGCCTCTTTTATTCATGAGTTCTACATGTGAGCCTTGCTCAACAACCTTACCGTGATCAAGTACGACGATTCTATCAGCCCGTCGGACGGTGCTAAAGCGGTGGCTGACTATGAGCGCAGATGTCTTCTTATAGTGTTTAAAGATGTTGTTGAAGATTGTGTATTCGGCCTTGGCATCAATTGCTGAAGTTGGCTCGTCGAGAATAATGACATTCGCTCTGCGATAAAAGGCTCGGGCCAACGCTACACGTTGCCATTGGCCACCGCTTGGCTCTATGCCTTTTTCAAAACTGCTGTCGAGGACCGTGTCCCATCCGTGCGGGTAGTCATCAACCAGTTCTGTGACGCCGCTGAAATCAGCTGCTTCGCGGAGTAGCTTTTGGTTCGGTTTAATCTGTGAGTTACCGACAGTGATGTTCTCACCAATTGAAAATGGGTACGTATTAAACTGCTGGAACAGTGTGGCAATTTGTCGATACCAAGATTCAATCGCTACATCTTTGATATCTACTCCATTGACAAGTATCTGCCCGCTGCTTGGTCGATAGAAGCGCAGCAACAACTTAATAAGCGTGCTCTTGCCGGCGCCGTTTTCACCAACAAGCGCAACGTGCTCACCTGGACGTATGAGAAGATTTAAATCGGAGAAGACCGGTTTGTCCTGGCCAGGGTAGGTGAAACTCACATTTTTAAACTCTATCTCAGGCACGACATTTTTTACGGTCATCGCGTCATCCGTATCAACTACTTCTGCCTGTAAATCAATAAGTCGATAGTAGTTATCAGCAAAGAGTAACTTCTCTTGCATGCGTGAGAGTGTTGAGAAGATGTTGTTGAGTGCTCCACCAATACGCAGCAGCGCACCTGATAAGAACAAGTATCGCTCGAGCGATATGGAGCGTGCCAAGAATTGCTTTAACAGGATCACGGCACCCACCGAGGTGCCAACCACCTCAAGGATCTTGGTTGGTATCAGTGCGCGAGTTGCTTGCTTGGAGTAGGACTCCTGTTTACCATAAAAATCCTCATTCATACGGCTGAGTTTTCTGAGGACGTATTGACGCGCCTGTGTGCTACGCAACTCCATTTGTCCGCGAGCTTGTTTGATGAGGTAGTCCAACCCCCAGAAGACGTGTCTTTGATCACCTTTTTCATCCCAGACAAACCACTGCATACTCGCCAGGCGTGATTCCGCGGCCAATGTTGGGAGCAGAAAGAGGGCGATGAGTGGAATAATCCACCACGTTATCTGCGACACTACGATTGTAATTGCAATAAAGCGCATTATTGCATAGATGAGGTCGAGGTTCTCTCCTGCTAGCTCGGACATTTGCCAGGTGTATCCCTGGCCGGCCTTATTGACCATATTTCTTCTTTCTTCGTCAAAGTAATCACCGAGGTCTATGCGACAGAGGGTTTTGTGGAACTCGAGTGTTGACCAGCGTACAAAGCTGAAGTACATAAACCGTCTGGCTTGCGCCATCATCAAAAAACCGAATGAAATCGCGAGCGTACCAGCAACATCAATAAACAACCAGAACCAGATTCCTGATGTGTCATTACTCGTTAGGTATGCAGCGAGCAACCCACCGAGACGGGCGGTGGCAAACAGTGAGAGAATAAAGCCACTAATCTCAACACAGGCGCCGAGTAGATAGAGTATCAGGATCTTGGGTCGCAGCTGCCACGATAACTTCAACGTGCGAAGACTGACTCGCAGTCGTGCTTTGAGACTGAGCGTATCATCGGTGTCAGTTGTTTTACTCATTTATAAATCCGCCTGATTGGTGCTTCCAGAGCGTGGCGTAGGTACCGTCACTCTCTAGTAGTTGTTTGTGTGATCCTTGCTCAATAATTTTACCACTCTCGAGCACAATGATTTTGTCCATCTTTTGGATGGTGGAGAGTCGGTGAGCTACAACAATAACAGTGCGCCCCTTCATAAGCTTAGCCAGGGCATCCTGTATCAATTTTTCACTTTGCGAGTCGAGCGCTGAGGTTGCCTCATCGAGCACCAAGATTGGAGCGTCTTTGAGTATTGCTCGGGCAATCGCTACGCGTTGGCGTTGGCCACCAGATAGTTTAACGCCGCGTTCACCAACGATCGTGTCGTACCCTTTCGGTAGCTTTTGGATAAACTCATGTGCGTGCGCCATTTTTGCCGCTTTTTCAATTTCAATTTTAGTTGCTTTGGGGTTGGCGTAGCCGATGTTCTCGGCTAACGAGCGGTGGAACAACATTGGCTCCTGAGGTACATAGGCAATAGCACGCCGTAGCGATGCTTGGGAGACCGTGCGGATATCCTGCCCATCAACTTCAATTGAGCCACGCGTAACATCATCAAATCTAAGTAGTAGCCTCGTTAGGGTCGTTTTACCGGATCCTGAGTGGCCAACGACACCGTACTTTTTACCTCCTTCAAACGTAATGTTGAAGTCTTCAATCGCGGTGTCTTTGCTACTCTTTGCGTCAGCGTATGTATAACTTACGTTACTAAAGGAAACCTCAGAGTTGTATGTAGTCAGCGTCTTAGCACCAGGCATATCATTGATCTCATTCTGTTGCAGCAATATCTGGGTCATAGGCGCAGCGTTTAAGAATATCTGCTCATACCCATTCACAATCTCACCCAGCTGAAATACTTGGGCCGAAACACGCTGAAGGTACGCTAGTGCAAAGATTGCGGCACCAACATCAATCACGGAGTTCTGGACTTGCCAAATCGCTACTACAATAGCAGCCATCTGAACCACTGAAGTTATTAGAAGTCTTAGTGCGCCCTCGGTAACCGCGATTGAAATATCTTTTGTCCATAGGTCCTTTAGGCGTTCGGTACGTTTACCTAAATGGGTGATTTCAGATCGTTCATTTGCAAATGTCTTCACGACGAGACTGTTTGTAATGCTATCTGCAACTTCGCCTGTGATCATTGAGCGCATTTGTTTTCTCTCTTTTCGGTATGGCTTCCTGATTCTAATACCAATGCGGATTTGAACTAAGATTATAGCCACGAGCAAGAGTAGAATCCCTGCCAATGTTGGAGATTGTACTGCAACAAGTCCTGCGCCGACGACAAGCGGGATTATGGTACGTAAAGTTTTTAGGATAACGAGATCCTCTAGCTGCTGAAATCCACCGAGAAGATCGTTAAACTTTGCTGTAAGTGCACCCACCTTTTGGTTTGAGAAGAACGCGTAATCTTTATTAATCAACCTTGTAGCAATATCATTTGCTATATCACGATTTATTAATGCCTCATATTTAACGATCGCTCTCATGCCGGTGAGGTTGAACAAAAAGCCTGCCACGATAACTATGCCTGCGTAGGTTAACATTGCTTTTGTCTCTGTATCGAAACCCGACAGAGAACCTATAGCACGGCTTAAGTAGTACGGCAGCAATGTGTTGAGCAATAGTCCAGCAAACGGGACGCTGAACACAATAAATAAGTAGGCCAACTTGTATTTCTTGACGTGAGACATATAGTAGCGAAATGTCTCGCGTGCAAACAATATGTTCTCTTTGTCCCTTTTGGCCATTTTTACTTCTTTGAGTTTTAATTGAACGTTATATCTATCATAGAGTATAATTAACAGATATGCAAAAGGTTATTTTGTACTACAAATTTGTACCGGTGGCAGATCCTGCTATCACGATGCGTTGGCAGCGCGAGCTGTGTAATCGCTTGAGCCTCAAAGGCCGCATTATCGTCTCCAAACACGGTATCAACGGCACACTCGGTGGTGACATTGAGGACCTGCGCGAATATAAGCGCGAGATGAATCGCTCGGTGCTCTTCAAGGGCATTATGTACAAATGGTCAGATGGTACCGGCGAGGACTTCCCAAAATTATCAGTAAAGGTGCGTGATGAGCTCGTAGCATTCAAAGCCTCTGATGAACTTGAGATTGACGAGAACGGCGTCAAGAACGGTGGCGTGCATCTGAAGCCCGAGGCACTACACAAGCTTATCGAAGAACGAGGCGACGAAGTCATCTTCTTCGATGGGCGCAATGCCTACGAGGCGCAAGTGGGCAGGTTTAAGGATGCGATAATCCCTGAGGTAAAAACCACCCCTGACTTTCTCAGAGAGTTAGAAGATCCTAAGTATGATGCAATCAAAGATCGACCGATTGTGACATATTGTACTGGTGGTATCCGCTGTGAGATTCTCTCAGTTTTGATGAAGAATCGCGGGTTTAAAGAGGTCTATCAAATAGATGGCGGTATCGTGAAGTATGGTGAGAAGTACGGCGATGATGGTTTTTGGGAGGGCACACTCTACATCTTTGATGGGCGTATGAACCACACATTCTCAAGCAAGGCTAAAGATATCGGTAGTTGTGTACACTGCGACGGTAAAACAAGTCGATTTATTAATTGTGCAAATACATCTTGCAATCAACTCATCTTGGTATGTGAGGGGTGTGATACCAAAACACACTGTCAGACACATCAACTACAAACCGCTTAGACAAATACTTTCACGACAGGGTTGACACTTCCGTTAAGCATAAGTAAAATTAGATTCAGAAGAAATTCTAACAAAAACAATCAAAAACAAAATCCACCAATGAAGTTTATTTTTAGATTCCACCGCGTTGTCCTTGTACTACTGTTTATAGTGGCAATCTTTGTTCCGCAACAACCAACAGGTGCCAACAGTTACTTCGGTGGCAATGGTAAGATAACCTTTTATAGCCCTGTAACCCTTGATGACACTGGCCAGGAGGTGTACACAATAAATCCTGATGGAACTGGTCTTGCGCAAGTAACAAACAACAGTCTGGCGGATGCAAACCCACAATGGGCACCGAGTGGCACAAAAGTCGCATTCGATCACTACGTGGATGCCACCAATCAACAAGATATTTACACTCAGAGTGTTGCATCAGATGGCTCGGGCAGTGGGACAGCAACGGTTGTGAGTGGTGCAAATACTCCAGCACGTGAGTTCGATCCGAGCTGGAACCCAGATGGCGATACCATTGCATTTCACAGATGCCACCTTGATGTTAGTGACGACTGCGACAGCCCATACCAGATTTACACCATTCCTTCCGCGGGGGCAGTATCAGCTACACGAATCACGGTTGACGAGCTCTATGCAGATACGGAGCCAACCTGGAGGAAGGATGGCAACTACTTAACGTACACTCATAGGTTGATAGACGATACAAATAATACATGTGACAGTGACACACCAGGCGACCCCACAGATGATAACTGTGACGACCTTTACAGCATAGCTATCGCTACGCCAACCGCTGGAGCTAGTTCTGTCGTCATTGACTCGGCTGCTAGTGCAAGTGATTCTCTGGGGTCGCCGCAGTGGTCGCCAACAGAGAACAAGGTTGTGTATGTGAAGAACGGCAATATATGGATTTATAACCAAGATATCGATACCAAAGCGCAGCTGACCTCCACGGGTGATGTCAGCGCACCAACTTGGTCACCTGATGGTAGGTATATTGCTACAGGAGGCTCAAGCCAGATGAGGTTCTTTAGCGCTACGACCGGTGCGTTAGTACATACAACCACCATAAGCTCAGGTGGATCGACTGATTTCACTCCAGCTGAGGGTGCTATTGAGGTAGATTGGGCGCGAGCAACCGCTCCTCCGGATACCGTTCACGAGTGTACAACCTACGTTAATGAAACCTGCACAGATTTCATACCAGAAATACCGTCCGACTGTCAGACAGTCACAACAAATCCTTCTCACGGCACCCCAAGCTACGACAACGGCCACATCTTTACACCAGTGACTGATTACGTCGGCGAAGATTCATACGTGTATACATATGAGGATGA
>JAGQNU010000100.1 GCA_020427905.1 Candidatus Saccharimonadota bacterium
ACAACAACTTATCGATACTACTTTAAAGCCAATCGACGATAACTCTGGTAACTATTATGACTGCATCATAAAAGGTGAGGCCAGCTGTACTAATTTAGGATTAGGTTCACAAAACGCACCTAGTAATAGTCCTGACGAGGCTAAGTTAAGTGGTTTTGGTTTTATTGGTGGTTTTCTTAACAACTTAATAAGTAGGCGTAATGAAGTAGCAACTAATAAACTTGATGACAAGGTAAATAAGGGGAACCTGGGGCAGTTCACACAGTCTATCTCAGACGACATAACTCCGCGAGCGAGTGAGTATGAGAACAAAGATACGCTAGATGCGGCTATTCGCACGGGTTCATCTGAAACAATTCTACAAAGCATTGGGAAATCTGATACCGAGGTTGATACTCCGGACCCCGAAGCTTTACTAGAGCTGGGCCAGCGATTTGTTCGTGCTACTACAAATGGTAATTTCGCACGCGTAAATTACGACAGGCAGTCGAAGCAAAGTGTCGCCCTGGGGTCTACCTATTTCACTGCTGGGGGGCAGCTACTTAACAATGATATGGGTCTATTAGAGAGTTGGTCTCTCACGAAAAACCTAAGTGTATTAGAGGAGTCACCCGCATTTAGAGCTGCGGTAATTGGTTCACCCATTGGTGTATTTGCTCAAGATGGAAATAACGATGGGTATGAGGAGTGCCAAAAAACCTATGATGACGATGCACCCATTGGTAAGGTTGACACAAACATTGATCGTCCCGTTCAACGATCATCTTGTTTCAGGAGGGCTCTGATACCTAATGAGAACGAATTTGCTCAAGACAGGAGTTTAAAGCGCGTATACAAGCTACTTGAACAGAACAATAATGAGTATGACAACAGTGTTAGTAGTTCAGGAGGGTTGGGTGGTGTAATTGGTAGGATTATTAAGTCTGCAAACGCAGAGAAACTGGGTGCCTACAGAAATAAATCCATACGTACATCACCGATTGCAGTCGAGAAAGTAAACCTCTCATCTGATCTCGGCCCTGAATTTGATGCGTACATCAATCAGGTGTATGGCGTCGCAAAAACAGGTGCAGAGGTAAATGGTGACGCGTACGATACTATGGCTATGGCTGCACAGGCGATTTGGACCCAGGCAGCGTTAGATAAGGACTATGGGATTGGTGGTAAATATTTAGATAGTGTAGAGACTGCTGAGATTTCTCGATATGCGCGCGTTATGAAAAAGGAGAAGCTTGCACTTACACCACTGTCAGAGCGTTTGTTATCTATTACGACTCCGGACTCACTCGCTGGAAAGCTTGCATTGCTCACACCAACTAACAAAATAGATGGTGCAAAAAAAACATTAGCATTATATAAAACAGAGAACTTATCTGGTGCTATTGCGGCGCACCTCACCCCCACCACGCTAGCTGAGGCTGCTGACCCTGTAAATATCTTCAACGGTGTGCCTGGTGGATATCCATTAAGTGACCCGTCAAACACTATGAACGCAGGACAATTATGGGATACATATGATTGTGATAATGGTGGTGTAAACCAAGAAGTTTCCCAGCCCAATGGCATACCTTTTGATGTTGCGACAACAACAAATCCATGCCGACGCGAGTCTGTGGTCACAATGGTTGCGGGCTGCTACCTTGACAGTCAAGCATCGTGTAATCTAGAGGAGCTAAATGCACCAGAGACTACTGGAGTAGAGATTGACGACAGGGGAGCAGACACATCAAACACGCCATGCGCGGCAGGATCTACCGCCGAAAGATTAGCTACTCTACAAAATGGTGCACAAATAAAACTATGTGATTACGGTGCTGTAACCGGTATAAATGCGAGTTGGAGTTCGGACGTTGCAGCAATGCTCCAAGCAGCGAGTGGACAAATCGAGCTGTCTGGCAACGCTTACCGTGATAGCGCCAATCAAATTGAATTACGCAAAAAGCACTGTGGATCGAGTCAATATGATATCTACCAAAAACCCTCGGGTAGTTGCCGGCCACCAACCGCTATCCCTGGTCGATCAAATCACGAGTATGGTCTAGCTATCGATTTTAAAAACTGTTCAAACCGAGGTACCGCATGCTACCAGTGGTTAGCAGCAAATGCCGGAACCTATAATATAAAAAACTTCCCTAAAGAGGCGTGGCACTGGTCATTTAATGGAAGCTAAATATGAGTATATATAGAGTGAAACAATATGCGAAACGGTTTGTAGTCACTGCTATTTTGCTCGTTTTTTTTAACCTCTCCTTACTACCACAAATACCCGGTAAGATTGGTGTGGTTAATGCGATAGATAAATGTAATAAGATCGCAGTTGATAAAGGGTCTATCCTTACCGACAACGATGCGTGCATTGACCCATGTCAACCAAACACAGCTAGCTCTGCGCCACAAAGTACACCCACGACTCAGCCAGATTCAGACACTGACACAACCAACGAGCCTGAGGCAACGACAAATATAGATCTATCAAGTAATAGCGCACAAGAGCTCGCGACTCAAATGCTCGCTAGTGATAATGTATCGTATTGGAAAAACAGTAGCGGGATTGATACAAAAGATGTAGTTCAAGCGTTAGCTGATGGTAATAAAGCCTATACTACAGCGAGCAACGCACCCAACAAAGAGGCTGATATTAATATCAACATCCTAAAGTTTATACTAGAGGTAGCACAAGAGCACCCTATTATGGTGAATGCACTTACTGATAAAAGCCACACGAGTGCAAACTCCAATCACTATAAAGGCCAAGCTGTCGACCTTGATAACAATGGCAATAACTCACCACCAACATCTGTCTTGGATCCAATTGCTGAGAAGTATGGCGGTGTCCGTAATAATGAGACCGATCACTGGCACTATGACTT
>JAGQNU010000101.1 GCA_020427905.1 Candidatus Saccharimonadota bacterium
ACAAGGGTTCTATTTCTACAGACAACTTAAACGCGGACGCAGAAGTAATCAGTGTATTTGTCAGTAGTGAGGTGACACAGGGGATGATCGAGGCACTTCCCAAGCTGAAGCTGATTGCATGTCGATCGACAGGATTCAACAACATAGACATGGATACTGCCAAGGAGAGGGGCATCTCAGTTGTCAATGTGCCAACATATGGCGAGCATACGGTTGCGGAATATACGCTTGGCTTAATGCTGGCGCTGACACGCAAGATTATACAAGGCGCTGCACAACCGCAGACTGACTCGTCAAAGAGTGAGCACATCAGGGGTGTCGACTTGCACGGCAAGACACTCGGTATAATTGGGCTCGGTAAGATCGGTCGTAATGTCGCTGAGCTAGCGCAGGCCTTTGGCATGCACGTCGTTGCGCATGATCCGCACGCCTCAAACATCCCAGAGGACATCACGATGATGGATCTGAGGGCCCTTGCTGATGAGGCGGATATCGTCTCGTTGCACGCGCCACTGACTGACGAGACACGTCATATCGTTGACACCTCTTTTCTTGAGCAGATGCAAGACTCCGCCTATCTCATTAATACCGCACGCGGTGAGCTTGTTGATACCACCGCGCTTGTGAGCGCACTGAAGTCTGAAGAGATTGCAGGTGCTGCGCTTGACGTGTTGGAGGATGAGAAGCTGATGAACATTCACGAGGAGGAGCTACTACTGAGGCGTGGTGCTGCGACACCAGAGCTGCTTGAGCACATTATTGCCGGCACCGTGCTGATGCATCTGCCAAATACAATCGTAACTGGACACAATGCATACAATACAGTTGAGGCACTCCGTCGTATTAATCAAACGACACTGGCAAACATCAAACAATATTTGGCAGGTACGATTCAAAATGAGGTGCATGTATGAGCGGCACACTATATATCACCAGGCATGGTGAGTCAGAGTGGAACGCAAAAGGTGTCTGGACAGGGAGTACTGATGTTCACTTGTCTGAGAAGGGTTTTAAAGAGGCCGCACTGCTTGGTGAGCTGCTCAAGGATGCCCGTATTGATTATGCATATTGCTCTCAGCAGATTAGGGCGCTTGAGACACTTGAGGGCATACTTGATGCCAGCGGTAAGTTAACCGTCAATTTTGAGCGCACCGGGGCTATTAACGAGCGTGACTACGGTGTCTATACCGGTAAAAACAAGTGGCAGGTAAAAGAAGAAATTGGTGAGGAGGCGTTTGAGAATCTGCGTCGGGGGTGGGAAGCACCGGTTCGGGGTGGTGAAACCCTCAAGGATGTCTACGAGCGGGTAGTTCCGTTTTACAAGCAAACTGTTCTGCCACGATTGCTCAAGGGTGAGAACGTACTCCTCGTTGCTCATGGCAACTCGATCAGGTCACTTGTAAAGTATATTGAGTCAGTCTCCGATGAGAACATCAGTGATGTTGAGATGATATTCGGTCAGATACTTATCTATACCGTAAATGAGGATGGCACTCGGGCAACTAAAGAGATCGGCTCGATTGATAGCGCTCCACCACCTGCATAGTTTTTAAGCATTAAAGTCTAGACTTTACTGCTTGTGCTTGGTACCATTAAGTTCTGCTTAAAAAATGGCAGGCGCAGCAACCCTGCCTGCCGGAGCGAGAGTAATACAAAAAATAACACAATGCCCCAAAGGAGCTGTTGCTGTCGGTGCCAAAACAAAATGATATGAGGATGATTATAGAGCTGACTGAAGAGGTCGAAGAGGTGAATTACTTTCTACAAGAGTGGCGACGGCTTAAGCAGATGGACGGCGCACCTATCAGTGAGCTTGCTGAGCCCGAGCTCAAGTTTCTGGTACGTACACTGGGGCGTTTGATAGATCAGGCTCGCGTACTAGATATGCCGCTGATACTGAGTGACACAACGCTTGGAGACACAGCAGAGAGCTCTCATGTATCAGGCATTAGGCTGACTGAGTACTTGAGAGTTCAAAACAATGATGGCGAGCCGGTTGCATATGTCGGTAATGATCACGGACTACTCTCCATTGCACGCTTAGCGGATATGGTGGCAAAGGGTCGGCGGCTGAAGCTACAGCTTGATAAGCAGAGCTAGTTGCTTTGCTATACTTAGATGAATGGTGGATTTTTATAAACAAACACATGACGAGCTTGCAGCTCGTCTTCATACCTCGCTGGAGGATGGACTATCTTACGATGCACTTCAAAAAGCTCAAGCGGACTATGGTCGTAACGAATTAAAGCTCAAGGGTACACCCATATGGCGTAAAATTGTCGAGCCATTCTGGAATATCTTTGTAGCAGTACTTCTTGTGGCGCTCGGTATTAGCCTGTATGCAGGTGAGTATATCGATGCCTCTGTAATCGCTGCAGTCGTTACAATCAACGCGGTAATCTTTTGGATTCAAGAATACTCAACAGGGCGGGTACTCAGAGCCTTAAAACAACATGATACACACGTTGTTGCGGTGGTGAGACAGGGTGACAGCCTGCGCATCCCAACTGCTGAGCTTGTGCCCGGTGATCTTATTGAGTTATCAGAGGGGCAAAAAGTACCCGCAGACGCACGTGTAGTTGTGGCGGAGTCGTTCTCTGTGAGCGAAGCAGTACTTACCGGGGAGTCGATTGGCGTCCACAAGTACGATGCACATATAGCCAAAGATACTGAGATATATGCCCAGCGCAACATGGTGTTTCAGGGTACATTTGTGTTGACTGGTACAGCTACTGCGCTTGTGGTCGCGACAGGGAATAATACGGAATTTGGTAAGATCGCGACACTTGCAAGTACGCAGGAGCGGGCACCAATGCAACAGAAGATTGATACGCTCGCTGGCACGCTTACTAAAATAATTGCCGGGATATCAATTACTGTATTTGTACTCGCTCTGCTGCGTGGGGTTGAAGTCAGCGAGGCTGGCCGATTTGTTATAGCCATGGCGGTGTCTCCAGTGCCAGAGGGCTTGCCAGAGGCACTCAGTATTATTCTGGTGCTCGCAATGCGGCGGATGGCTCGGCGCAAAGCGTTAGTTCGGTCGATGCAGGCAATTGAAAACGTT
>JAGQNU010000102.1 GCA_020427905.1 Candidatus Saccharimonadota bacterium
AACATGTCATCTGGTATTAGTGATGAAAAGTCTTTGCCAAGGCCTTTTTGTCCGCTCACGGGAGTCGCTCCAAAATCTCTTTACTCAGTGCTTTATACGCGCGAGCACCCTTGCTCCACTTGTCGTACTCCCCCACCGGCTTACCGTGACTCGGTGCCTCTGCTACCCTAATATTACGCGGAACCACCGTCTCAAACAACCTGTCTTTGAAGTTTGCTCGCAGCTGCTCCTCAACCTGGCTCGAGAGCGTAGTGCGTGAGTTGTGCATCGTCATGACCACACCAAGGATCGCTAAATGCGGATTCAACGCCTGACGCACTAATTTCATCGTCTCTAGAAGTTGCCCTAGCCCTTCGAGCGCATAGTACTCGGTTTGCACAGGAATGATCACAGAGTGTGCTGCTGAGAGCGCGTTAACTGTAAGCAGGCCAAGGCTTGGCGGACAATCAATCAGCACCACGTCATATGGTGCGTCTTTAAGCGCTTCCTTGAGGCGAATCGCACGATTCTTCTCCGTAGCAATTTCAGTCTCAAGCGTGGCAAGCTCAGCATCTGTAGCCAATACGTCGAGCTTACTATAGCTTGTTTTTTGTACTGCATCTTTGAGACTCGATTTGCCACTCAATACATCGCGAGTAGTTGTTTTGTCTCGAGAAACACTCAAGCCACTCGATGCATTACCTTGAGGATCCAAATCAACAAGTAGCACTGACTTACCAGCTTTTGTGAGATTATACGCAACATTAATAGTGGTCGTAGTTTTACCCACGCCACCCTTTTGATTTGTCACCGCAATTACCTGCGCCACTGTTTATATCCCTCCAGACTCTGCCCTCTAGTATAGCGTTTACAGATGCAAAAAACGAGCCCGTAGGCTCGATTCTTATGGATTCTCGGTGATTAGCCGATTTTAGTGATCTGAATGACGCTGTGTTGCTGACGGTGGCCGCGCTTTTTATTAACGCGCTTTTTAGCCTTGTAGCGAATTGAGGTTACTTTGTCGTCCTTCACTGACTCTTCGATAACCTTTGCCTCAACAACGGCATCTTTAACAACTGGTGTACCGACTTTTACATTGTCGCCATCAATAATCATCAGTGGCTCAAATTTAAGCGTCTTTTTATCACCAACGAGATCAACTTTGAGCGTCTCCTTCTCAGAGACGATAAACTGATGACCACCAGATACAATTACTGCTTTTTTCATTCGTTTCTTACTTCCTTACTGGGTTTTAGTGAAAAACAAGTCAAAAAACAGTCTATCAGATACGCCCACTCCTGTAAACCCTCTGTCAAGCATCCTTTTGCACAAATTGGCTTAATTCAGAGTCAAACGTAACCTCATTGGGCCTAAATATCTGACCACTCATTGCTAGGTACACGCCATAATTAAGGGTTGAAGCTGCTGCAGCAGCGAACCCAATATTAAAGTCTGCGTCTGAATCCTTGAATAGCTCAGGAGTCATAGCCCCTGTGAGTACGATGACTTTATTGGCGATTTTATTTAAGTACACGGCAGTCTCTATCATCGTGTCTGTACCATGAGTTACAACAATCCTGTCGCTATCTACGTGCTCACACGCATCAAGAATCAACTCCCTGTCATCATTGTCTATGTCGAGACTATCCTTCTTCACAACATCACGAAACACTAAATCAAATCCGACACCAACCCGACTTATAATTCTCTTAAAGGCTGGCTCTCCTATTTCGAACCCGTAGCCATGATGATCATCGCCTGACGGATAACCCTTGTCAATGGTGCCACCCGCCTGGATAAACGCTATCTTCATGATCCTATTATAGCGCGCCTCTTTCGAGCTCGTGGATACGGTCGTGGTTGAGACCAAAGTAATGGGCAATCTCGTGCCATAAGGTGTGCTTTATCTGTGCCTTAAATCTGCTCTCGTCCCCCGCCGAAAAGTGAAAGAGCGGTAGCTTAAATAGCGTGATCTTATCAGGAAGCTGCCCTGAGAACCCGTTGCCACGCTGCGTTAGTGGGATGCCCTCGTAAAGGCCAAACAGGCTTTGGTTACAGGCGAGCTTGAGCTTCTCGCGCTGCTCCTGTGAAGGTTCATCCTCGTACGTTATGAACACATTGCCAAGCTTGGATGTGTACTTCTCTGGTAACTCATCGAGCGCTTGACCGACAAACTCTGCAAATTCTTTATCAGTCGGAGCCTGCACTACTACCCCGCCAACATATGTCGTACACGCTGTGCATTAGTGCCATTAGTGAGGTTTGTGAAGCCATATTGGCTCAACAACATGCCACATGTATTGGATCGCTGACCGCTGCGACAATATAGAATTATTGGCTGGTCTTTCGACACATCCTTAAGCTTGTCTGGGATGCTACCCGTCATGAACTCACTGGATGAGATGTTAATCGCCCCGTCCACGTGATCCATTTGATACTCAAATGGCTCGCGCGTATCAATCACAAGAAAATCTGATGTCTTCATACTTTAAGTATACACTTAAAGTTATCCGGTGTCACGCTTTTTTTAGTTGCACCGTAAGTGAAGTGCTGTCTATCGTTGCCTCACTCGAGAAGCCATCAACTACTTCAATAATCTCTTCTGTAAGTGTCTCCGTCTTAATTGTCTCAACATGCTCATCAATGGCCTTCTGAAGCTCTGTATCGTCAGTTTTGAGCGACAGTTTGATACGATCATCCACCTGTAACCCAGCTTGTTTGCGTGCACTTTGCACGTTCCTAATCACCTCACGCATCATCCCCTCGCGCTTTAGCTCTGGTGTAATTTCTAGGTCAAGCTGCAGCTCTGCTCCATCCTCAAACTTAACGGCTTTCACGTTCAGCTCATCTGTGAGGATATCCGTGAAGTTAACGAATTTACCCTTTTCGGATACGGTGACACTCGCGAGTGGCTGTCTCACTTTGAAGCCCTCCTTGGCGCGAATGGCAAGTGCCTCGTTTACATACTCACGCACAGTAGACATCTCATCCAATACCAGCTCGTCGATATGACCAACTTTTGGCCAATCAAGTAAGTGCACTGACTCACCGCCAGTGAGTTTTTGATAGAGCTCCTCAGCCAAGAACGGTGTGAATGGCGCGAGCACCATGCTCAGTTGCACGAGCACGTAGTGAAGTGTTCGGTATGCCTCGTTTTTATCAGAATCGTCCTCACTCTTCCAGAAGCGGCGTCGCGAACGACGCACATACCAGTTAGAGGCGTCGTCGATAAATGACAGGATTGGCTTCATGGCGCTTGGGATATCATAACCATCCATGTGCTCCGCAATCTCTTGGGTAAGCTCGTGAACACGACTGATAATCCATCTATCGAGCGGGTTTTTGCAGAGCTCTGAAGGATCCTCATGCTCACCATCCCACTCCCAGCCATCAACCTCAGCATACATCGTGAAGAAGTCGTACATGTTCCAGACCATACTTAGCTTTCGGGCCACATCCCCGACCTCTTTATCACGCACGGCAAAGTCCTCACCGTTGAGCACCGGTGATGAAAGAATTAGGTATCGTAAACTATCAGCCGAGTATTGATCCATCAGCTCATTCGGATCTGTGTAATTGCCACGAGATTTACTGAGCTTAAAACCGTCGTTACCCATTAAATTACCGGTGACTATCACGTTCTTAAATGCGTTGTGACCAAACAGTCCAACATTGACTGCGTGCATGTAGTAGAACCAGGCACGCACCTGACCGACGTACTCGACAATAAAGTCACCTGGGAAGTTCGCCTCAAACTTCTCTTTGTTCTCAAATGGATAGTGGAACTGCGCAAACGGCATTGAGCCGCTCTCAAACCAACAGTCCATCACCTTCTCAATACGCGTATAATGTACACCATCGATATCAAACTCGATATCATCAACCCATGGTCGGTGATAGTCCTCAAGCTCAACACCACTCAACTCTTTGAGCTCCGCGTAACTACCGACGACTTTGACATGCTCGTTACCATCCTTGTCGGTACCCTTCCAGACAGGCATAGCTGAAGCCCAGAATCTATCGCGTGACAGGTTCCAATCTGGTGCTGCCTGCACCGTCTTCTCAAATCGACCGTGTTTGATATGCTCGGGGAACCAGTTAACATTCTCCGTGTTCTCAATCAGCATCTGCTGTTTTTGGCCCCGGATATCCATGAACCAACTCGGGTGTGCACGATACATCAAACGCGTATCGCAGCGGTAACAATGTGGGTAACTGTGACGAATGTAGTCAATCTTCCAGACCACGCCTCGCTCGTGCAGACTCTTGGCAATCGTCTTGTTAATCTCCCACACGTTTGCACCCTTCCAGTCACCTTCCGTATACGTACCGCTCTCATCGAGTACGTGAACCACGGGGATACTGTTCTCTTGAGCCATCACAAAGTCCTCTTCACCGTACGCTGGTGCAAGATGAACAATACCAGTACCGTCCTCGGCACTGACATAATCAGCATGCCAGATCTTATGGGCACCCTCTCCCCTGTTTGTGAACAGTGGCTCGTATGATTTACCGACAAGCTCAGAGCCCTTGAGCGATCTTACAACCTCAAAATCAAGCGGTTGATGCTTCTCATCTGTGAGCACTTTGCCAAGAAGTTCTTTAGCAAGAATGAACCGCTCATCACCAAGCTCTACTTCAACGTATTCGAAGTCTTGGTTCACCGCAACGGCAGTGTTTGCAAGCAGTGTCCACGGTGTTGTGGTCCAAGCCAGTAAGTATGCGTCGCTATCACTGAGCTTGAACTTCACAAACACACTCGGATCAGTCACATCTTGGTATGACCCAGCGTCCATAGTGACCTCAGCCTTTGAGAGCGGCGTTGCATCGCGCGTACAGTACATAAGCACACGCTCACCCTCATATATCTTGCCCTTGTCGTAGAGCTCTTTAAATGCCCACCAGACGCTCTCCATATACTCTTTATCCATGGTTTTATACGCGCCCTTGAAGTTAACCCAACGCCCGATGCGGTCAATAGTGTCCTCCCAGGCATCGCCAGTTTGCACCATGTTATCGCGATTTGCCTTGATGTAATCCTCAAGACTGACTTTAGTGCCAATATCACGCCTGTCAGTGATACCGAGCTTCTTCTCAGTGAATGTTTCCGCCGGCAAACCGTGGCAATCCCAGCCCCAACGACGCTCTACGCGTTTACCCTGCATAGTCTGGTAACGAGGGATCGCGTCCTTTACGACTGAACTCAGTAGCGTGCCGTGGTGCGGCACACCTGTGATAAATGGTGGGCCATCGTAAAAAACATAGCTATTCTCTTTCGGCCGATTTTCTACCGACTTCTCAAAAGTCTTGTTCTTCTTCCACTGCGCAACAAGGTCTTTCTCATACTCTAGCGCCCTTCGTCGTGTCCCCGCCTTAAACTTCATCTCTGTTCCTTTCTACTTCGTACTTGATGGATATATATGAGTCGCCGAGCACCTCGTTACTGATCAGCCTAAGGCTCCTAATTTTTTCTAGATCCTCCACCGTCCGCAGTTCATCACCATCGACTAACGTCGGAGTTCTCGCACCACCGATTAGCGCAGGAAGAATAACTATATGGATCTTGTCAATAAGATTAAGCCGGATGAGCTCCGCGTTTAGTGTGCCTCCGGATTGGACTGTAACTGCATCAATACCCTCATCACTCAAACTGGTAAACGCTTCTGCAAGATTGAGGCTGGCTTGCTGAATCACAATTAGGTTTGGGTCCTGGATCCCGAGAGCTGGATGCTTCCGATTGGTGGTGACAATAATAAGGCGCTTCGTACGTTTGAGTAGGTTTCTTACACCCAGGGCATGTAGGTGTGGCCTGTTATCTACAATGATGAAATCAACCGGAATCTTGACGATATCTTCCCTTGGCTCATTCCAGCCTACTTTCGCCATGACTTTCCCTGAATTAAATGACGCCAGGTCAGTTTGTGTCTCCAGCTCTTCATACTGCTTCAGGCCGCTAGCAAGAGCGGATAAATTGGGTATATCTTTGTCAAAATCTCTTTCATCTGAGTACCCTGTCGAGATTTTCCCATCTACCGACATCAGCATAAAGAGGGTTGTTACTGGACGACCTGATTGTGGCACCACGTTCCTTTCTTGATACAAAAAATCACTGCTTTTGATTGCCAGAACCCATGCGGGTGGTACCATCTGGCTTCCAAAAGAAGTGATT
>JAGQNU010000103.1 GCA_020427905.1 Candidatus Saccharimonadota bacterium
AACAGTTTTCAGCAGGCGATGTGGTCGAAGCATCAGTGCTGAGTGTAAAAAAGAATGAGATCTGGTTGGATCTTGGTGCAAATGGTATCGGTATGGTTCCTCGCCGCGAGATTGGCTTTAACCAGCAACTCAACGTTGGGGATGAGGTAGTGGCAAGTGTCATCGATCCTGAGATCGAGGACGGTCAAGCACTCCTCAGTCTCCGTAAAGCAGCTAAGGATCGTGGCTGGGATGAGGTTGTAGCACTCCTGGAGAAGGGTGAGACAATCGAGGTTACGGCCTACGATGCAAACCGTGGTGGCTTGCTCGTTGAGCTAGAGGGCGTGAGAGGTTTCTTGCCGGTGTCACAACTGTCAGCAGAGCACTATCCGCGCGTCGGTAGTTCTGACAAGGACGAGATTTTGCAGCGACTTAACTCGCTCGTAAATAAGCCACTCAAGGTACGAATTCTTGATGCAGATCGAAAGAGCAACAAACTCATCTTCAGTGAGAAGGAAGCTGTTCGTGAGGATATGCAGCAACGATTTGAGAAGCTCTCAGTTGGCGACACTGTATCGGGCGTTGTCACTGGCGTGGTAGACTTTGGCGCATTTGTGAATGTTGATGGAATCGAGGGCTTAATCCATATCTCAGAGATATCTTGGGAGCGTGTCGAAAATCCTGGTGATTACGTTAAAGTTGGCGACACCGTTGACGCAAAAATCATTGCTATCGATAAAGATCGACTGTCACTGAGCATCAAACAAACACTGACTGACCCATGGGCTAAAGAGGCAGAGGCATTCAATAAGGGTGATGTTGTCGAGGGCACCGTCACACGAATCACGCCATTCGGTGCATTTATTCAGCTGAGTCCAGCAGTTGAGGCACTTGTACATATCTCAGAGCTTGGGGACGGCGACAGTGCTGATCCAGAGAAGCTCTTCAAGTTGAACGAGAAGAAGCAGTTCAAGATCCTCGATATTGATCGCGACAATCGCAAGATTTCACTCAGCCTACAGTAGACAGACTATGTAATATAAACCCACACGGAAAGGACGGTTATGGAGAAGAAGACCATCGAGATAGAACAAGCAATAACCGTCGGTGACCTTGCGGGTAAATTAGACATACCGGTCACAAACCTCATAGGTGAGTTGTTTAAAAACGGGATTATGGCAACTGTTAATCAAAGAATTGACTTTGACACAGCTGAGATTATTGTTGGTGAGCTTGGCCTTGATGTGGAGCTTAAACAAGAGGCTGAGGTAGAGGTCATTGAGGAGAAGGGCGAGGATCGCTCTGCCGCAAAGACAGCAGATACACGACCGCCCGTTATTGCGGTTATGGGACACGTTGATCATGGAAAAACGAGTCTGCTTGATGCGATTCTTGGACTTGAAGTTGCTGACGATGAGGCGGGTGGGATTACTCAGCATATCTCTGCCTATCAAACAAAACATGCGGATCGCATACTGACACTACTCGATACTCCGGGCCATGAGGCGTTCTCGGCCCTGCGTCAGCACGGTGCCCGTTTAACAGATGTGGTCATTATTGTGGTAGCTGCTGACGATGGTGTTAAGCCGCAAACACTCGAGGCAATTAAGTTTGCAAAAGACGCCAAGGCTAAAATGATCGTTGCACTTAATAAAATCGACAAGCCCGGAGCGGACGTAAACCGAGCAAAGCAAAGTTTGGCTGAGGCTGAACTCATGCCAGAGGAGTGGGGCGGTGATACGGTGGTTGCTGAGGTTTCCGCAAAGCAGGGTACGGGTATCTCGGAGCTTCTTGATATGGTACTGCTCATGGCCGATATCGAGGAGCTTAAAGCAGATACTGCAGGTAATGCAGAATGTATCATCATCGAGGCTCATATGGCACAGGGTCAAGGCGCACACATTTCTGCTTTGATTGAGCACGGTAAGCTGGGTAAGTCCGAGTACGTTGTTGCTGGACAAACATACGGGAAAATTAGAACTCTGAGTGATTGGCAGGGCAAACCAATTGATTCTGCGGGGCCTTCAACGCCGGTACAGATCACCGGTTTTAAAGAGCTGCCACAGTTTGGGGACCACTTGAGTGTTGCTAAATCAGAGAAGGAAGCGCGCGAGCGTGCACGCAAAGCTCAGGATAAAAAAGTTAGCGGTAAGCTAAACATGACAAGCAGTGACCTCATAGGTCTTATCAATAAGAATGCACAACTGCAAGAGGTGCCAATTATTATCAAGGCAGACGTTCAGGGTTCATTAACCTCGATTACGGACAGTATTCGGCTACTTGAGAACGATGAACTTAAGATGCAGGTGATTGGTTCTGGCGTCGGCAGCGTGACGGAAAATGACGTGCAAATGGCATCTACAAGCAAAGCACTAATCTACGCCTTTAACGTAGCGACACCACCAAATGTAAAGAAGTTAGCGGATCGAGATAAGGTGAGCGTACGCAGCTTTAACGTCATATATGAGTTGCTTGATGACGCCAAGGAGGTGTTGACCGCACTACTTGCACCAGAAATTGTAACGACTGAGCTCGGCAAACTTGTGATTCGAGGCGTGTTCAGGACAACTAAAGATGAGATCATTTGTGGTGGCGAAGTCACAAAAGGCAAGGTTGTCCCTGCGGTACGCGCACGTATCTTGAGGGACAAAGAGGAGATTGCCGACGTAGAGGTGAAAAGCGTCCAGCGTCAACAGCAAGAGGCTAAAGAGGTGTTTGAGGGTGAGATGTGTGGGTTGCAGCTCAAGACTGATAAAAAAGTACTCGTTGAAGAGGGTGATCGCATCGAGTTTTATAAGCGTGAAGAGGTGCGACGCAGCTTATAACTCTGGTATACTAGCAAGCATAAGTAGGAATATTATATGATTAGAATCGACGACACTTTACTCCAAGACCTAGGGTTAATGAGTTTGCCAAAGCCAGAGCGTGACGCACTGCTCAGACAGATTTACGAGACGCTTGAGATGCGTGTTGGTATGAAGTTGGCCGAGCGCATGAGTGATCAGCAGCTTGATGAGTTTGAACGCTTCATTGATGGTGATCTTGCATTCACAGAGAACTACCTCAATACGATGCGTGCTGGTTGGCAGCAAAGCAAAGAGTACCAAACTGCGCTGACGTCAGCACAGAAGGCTGCTCAAAAGCGAGGTGTAGAGTTCAATGAGAATGCAGTAAAAACAGAGTTTGGTGCACTTACATGGCTTGAGACAAACTTTCCAGACTACAAACAGGTTGTGGCAAGTGAACTCGAGACACTTAAGGGTGAGATTAAAGCTGATTCTGGCAAGATTCTTGAAGCAACACAGGCCCAGGCAGGCGTGCCAGCTCCGCCTCAGCCACAAATGCAGCAACAAGCTGCTGCGCCACAGGCGATGCCGCCCCAACAGTCAGTTCCACAACAGGATAACGTTGTGCAAGCAGACTTCCAGCAGCCAGCCCCTCAGCCACCTGTGCAAGATGATCAGTCTCAACAACCTCCAGCACAAGCGGCCTAGTCTACTAATCTAATTTTGATCTGTAGCCACGAATAAAATCTGCTGCGGACATTACGTTTTTGCCAGCAGGCTTTAGGGCCTCGATGCACAGTGAGCCGTTGCCACACTCAACCATGAGTACGCCTATATCATCAACAATTTCCACATCACCCGGTTTGTTCTTGCTACGACTAGTAGGTACCGAGTGTGCTTTTGTTATGATTACATCTACCGACCCAAGTTTTGCTCTGCTTTTCGGCCACTCAACAAAGGCACGGATCTCCCGTTCAATATCTTCTGCAGGCTTGGTCCAGTCTATAACTCCGTCTTGTTTAGTAAGTTTGCGAGAGTAGGTGGCTCGATCTGGATGTGGTTGTTGTCGAGGCTTTATCTCACCAGAGACATATCGCGGTAGGTAATCTACTAGCATCTCATCACTCAGGGCTATCAATTTGTCAGTTAATTTCGGTGTCGTATCTAGAGAATCAATTTTCAGTGATCGCTGGCCGATGAGTTTGCCGGTATCCATGCCTTTCTCAATCATCATAAGGCTCACGCCCGTCTTTGTCTGGCCGCTTAAAACTGAAAAGGTGATCGGATCGGCTCCGCGCCACTGTGGGAGTAGAGAGAAGTGGCTGTTCACAATGCCGAGCTCAAACGTATCTATGACATCCTGCTCAACTATAATCCCGAAATCGATTAAAACGGCTAGCTTGCTAGTGAAGGTATGAGACGTTACAGCTCGTGATATCGATGCTTTATCAGAAACGAGTATTACTTTCAGTAGGTTACGTTCGGCAACGGCAAGCACAGGGTAGTCGCCCCGGTGATGTTCGGGCTTAGGCTTGGTAACAACTGCTTCAACCTCAAAGTTATCTAGCAGCAACTCGAGCGAACGAGCCGCTACGGGCCCCGTGCCGAAGAACACAACCTTATGCTTAGGCATCTATACTCCAGAGCAAGGAGTTATCTTTTATGTCTGTGTCAAAATCAACCGGCTCAATTTTGCCCTCGGAGTTCATTTTAAAGAAGGCGGTTGAATCGTCCTTAATGTGATCGATGAATAATAACCCGTTTGTATGATCAGTCTCATGTTGCAAAATACGGGCTAGAAAGTCGTGAGCTGTAACCCGGAATGGCTTGCCATCCTCGTTGAGTGCTTTCACCTTCACGGTTTTATGGCGCTTTACGCGACCATAAATATCGGGCACACTCAGGCAGCCCTCGTAGTCCTCCTCAACTGGGCCGATTTTTTTAACGATCTCAGGATTGATAAAAACTGTAAAATCTTTGTTCTCAATATTTTCAGTGTCATTGCGAACAATAAATATGCGCAACATCGTGTTGACCTGCACGGCCGCTAGGCCAACCGATGCCTCGTGCTCCCTGGAGTTCTCCCAGTCGATAGTCGCTGCGCGCATGTCTGCAATAATTTGCTTGATCTCATCAGTAATCAAACCAACTTTTTTTGAACGCTTGCGTAGATTTGGCTCAGGAACAACTACAATGTCATCTTTTGTCATTACAGAAGAGTATAACAGATGGGTGGGCACTAAAACAGGTTTGGTGGGTCAAGTGTATACTGCCACTTTTGCGGCAGCGACCGAGCAATCGCAACCAAGTCAGAGCGTTTACTCGAGGTTATAACGAGCTGCTGATAGTACTTGCTGCCCCGATGCTCATGAAATGCTGGCATGGGGCCGCGTACATACACACCGGGATGGCTTTTTGTGATTGATTGCTTTGCCTGAGTTGCGGTCTTTTTAGCATACTCCTCAGTCGAGTAGCCTATGGTGGCATGCAGGAGATGTGTAAACGGTGGCATGTGCTCCGCCTCACGTTCTTCAATGGCATGATCGTAAAATTGAAGGTAATCTTCATGCTGCGCAAATGTAACAACTGGATGTTCGGGATTGTAGGTTTGAATGTATACTTCAGACTTCTGGCCACGTCGTCCAGCTCGACCAATCACCTGTGTGATAAGCTGAAATGCACGCTCTTCGCTCGAGAAGTCTGGAACGTATAACTCACTTTCGGCTTGGATTATGCCTACGACCGATAGCTGTGGAAGGTCAAGGCCTTTTGCAATGCCTTGCGTTCCGATAATCACCTGTATTTCATTGTCTCGGACATCGTCATAGACCTTGTGTAACCGCGCCTCTTTATTGGTATCGCTATCAAATCGAGCAATTGAGACACCTGGGAATCGTTTTTGAACCTCAGCCTCTATGCGCTTGGTGCCAAAGCCTTTGTAATCAATATGGATACCATGGCACTCGGGGCATGATTTTGGTGGTTCCATCTCGTTACCGCAGGTGTGACATTTAAGCACGTTAACGTCATGATGCAATCGCATCGGCAGGTGACACGTACTACAACTTGCGACCCAGCCACAATCAGTACAAACCCCTGATCGAGCGCTGCCGCGACGGTTGTGAAACAAAAGGACTTGTTGGCCAGTCGTGAGTGCTCGAGATATGGCATCGAGAAGGGGTCTGCTGAGGATGATGTTGCCCCCGGTCTGTGCTGGGTCTTTGAGGTCAACAACCTCAACCAAGGCATCGCGAGCAGTCACTTGCGCTTCAAGGCGGTGTATCGGTGTTTTTGTGTGCGTGGCAAGGTAGTAGTCGGTAACTGAGGGTGTTGCAGAGCCAAGGACGAGCTTTGGTTTAGTCGGTAGTAGCTCAGATAGTTTTTTAGCAACACGCAGGGCATTATATTTTGGCTGTGAATCTTGATGGTAGCTTGGCTCATGGCACTCATCTACGATAACGAGACCAAAGTCATCACGTGGAGAGAACAGTGCAGAGCGCGGACCAACAACCACCCATGGGTCGACACTGTTCTGAAGCGTCTGCCAAAAGATATGTCGCTCTGCCTCAGTCAATCCTGAGTGAAGCACGACTACGTTAGTGTGTAGTTTTTTAAACTCATTCGATAACTGAGAGGTGAGAGCAATCTCGGGCACCAAAACG
>JAGQNU010000004.1 GCA_020427905.1 Candidatus Saccharimonadota bacterium
GGGGCGTGAGCAATCGCGTTCTCAAATACATCTGTAAAGGCTTGTTTGAGGAGCGATCTATCCTGGACAATGCTTGTTTGAATCTTGGCAGCTCCAACACGGTGGAAGTGCTCCACCTGGAGGCCCCGATCATTCAGTTGTTGTTGATGCTCCCGAAACACCTCCTCTATCAACTCCTCAACTTTTAGCAGTTTTACATCTGACTTTATTAGACGACTTTCGATATCGTTAAGCAACTGTATTCGACTGACGACATGGTCAACATGGCCTATCTTCTCACGTATCTCACCTTGAGATTTTTCGGGGATAATTAGCGCAATGTCAGCCTTTAGCTTATCGATATCTGCCGCAATGATCTTTACTACCAAAGAAATTATGTGGTCTTTAGCATCATCAACACTCTCTTGTAGTCGTAAGGTTGCCTTGCTATGTGCCAGTAGTGTGTCTGAGATACGCTTGTACCGATTCGTCAGCGCCACAGCCACGGCAACAAGCAGAAAAGCTGCTACCTGTGCCACAACACTACCAACCGTTAACTTGAGAGACTCAGTTGAGACCAGCACCGCGTTGACTACTACCAACATAAAGCCGGTCGTGAACACAACCCCGATTGTGGTGGCTGAACGATAGAACGGGACAGCATCTACTGGCTCCAAGGTCAGGCTGAGGGTGGAGCGTTGCAGTTCGCGAGATACATTCTGGATCCGCGCTAAGGACACCTCAGTTGTCTCAGATAGCTTCTTCTTGTTGTCGAGGCTGAGTACGTCGGTTTTATAGAGCTCATTAATAGCATCTCTAATCTCGGTCAGGGGCTTCTCTATTTTATCCCTTAGTAGTGCCAGGGCATTATTTTTTTGCTGAAGTAGCCAATCATGCTGCCTGGCAACGCGCTTCAGCTCTCTAAACTTTGCGCCCCCGATGTATGCCATAATGATATTAAAGAGCGCAAACAGTATTGGCGCCAACAATACGAGCAGAGGGATGGCACCGGCACTTTGTGCGGAATCAGTTGCAGCAAAAATAGCCAAGTTCATGAGCCACACCCCAAATTATCGATCGCTTATCTGCGTACATGCTTATGATAAATTTTATCACCTCAAGAGCGATCTGTCTGTAATGCCTCAATTGGCTCACGCCGCGCAGCACTCAGCGCCGGACTAATGCCAAACACAACCCCAGTCACGAGTGACAACAGCAGCCCCATACCCGCAAGCTGGGGTGTGAGCTCAGGACTAATTGGCGCAAACTGACGCACAGCATATACCGTTGCTACCGCGAGTACGATACCTAGGGCTCCTCCAAGTGCTGATAAGATAACTGCCTCTATCAAGAACTGGTTAAAGATATGTTTGGCTGTTGCCCCTACCGTCTTTCTGATACCAATCTCTTTGGTACGCTCGGTCACAGATAATACCATCACATTCATAACCCCGATACCACTGATGACTACCGTGATCAGACCGATAATGACAATAAACGCTGCTAGTACGCTCAAAATTGTCTGACTGGTGTTCAGGCGGTCTGACTCGGTTGCAACAATAAATGTGTCTGAAGCGCGTTGTTTTGATAGCTCGCTCTTGATAGTTGCCGCCGTCTCATCAACTGCACTGGTTGGGGACACTTTGGCAAGAACGAGTGAGTAGAGGTTGCGCTGCTCAACGTCACCCACCAAATTTGGCGGGCCGTAGAGTACATTGTCGAGATTGTTAGCTGTTGCCCCCACTGACACCGAGTTGATGGGCTCCAACACACCCACTACCTCAAGGTCGCGCTCGTCAAAGCTAATCTTTTTGCCAACAGCACCCCTCTCTCCAAAAAGCGCATCCTTGGTGGCTGGGCCAATCACAACCTTTGGTATATCGTTGTCTTGCTCCTCCGCCTCAAAGAACCTCCCTTCTGCCAACTCAACTTCACCACGAGCACTCGGATACTCACTCGTTGTGGCCGCGAGAAACGTCGGGCTCGTTGATCGTGATCCATATCTAATATCACCACTAAGATAGCGTATCGGCGCAGCACTCGTGACTGTCGGCTGCCTAGTAATCACCGCAACATCATCAAGCGTAAGTGTTGGTAGGGATAGTCCATTTAGAAGCTGTCCGGTGTTGATATCATTCTCCTCAGTGGGGCTCGTTGAACTCACCCCCACAACATCACTACCAATCGCGGTGACTTGCTCCTTGATTTGCGTCTGTACACCACTGCCGATTGCCACGAGCGATAAAACGAGGTATATGCTCATGGCAATGCCGAGAAGCGCTAAAAACGTTCGTCTGCCGCCACGAACAATGCCCTCATAGGCTGCCCGTAGATACTTGGCGATCATGATACGGCCTCGTTTGAGATTACTCTACCCGATTGCATATGTACGATGCGTGATGCACTCCGGGCTACCTCGCTGCTATGCGTCACCATTACAATCGTTGTACCCTTGGCATGGAGTGCTTTAAATAGGCCAATCACCTCGTTTGCAGCCTCAATATCAAGGTTGCCGGTTGGCTCATCAGCCAGCACGATTGGTGGATTATTGATAAGGGCCCTGGCAATAGCAATCCGTTGAGCTTGACCCCCCGAGAGCTGGTGTGGCCGAGCCTCTGCTTTACCGGAGAGGCCGAGCTGCCTCAGCAGATCATAGGCAAGCTGCCGCGCCGCTTTAGCACTTACTTTTTGATACATGAGTGCGAGCTCAATATTCTGCAAGACTGTATAGCGCTCAAGTAAATTGAAATTCTGAAATACAAACCCAAACGTGTCACGTCGCAAGCGTGCCCGCTCTACCTGCGAGAGCTGTGCTGTGTCAGTTCCGTGAACGCTGTACGTACCATCACTCTGTACATCGAGCAGGCCAAGGATATTGAGGAGCGTGGTTTTGCCAGATCCAGAGTGCCCCATAATTGCCACAAAATCGCCTTGTTCAATAACAAGATTCGTCGGCTGCAAAGCTTTGACAAGGTTTTTGCCCACCATATAGTTGCGGCTCACAAACTCTAGCTGCAGCGCACCTGGTGATGTCTGCGGAGCTGCTAAAGACTGTCTGTCGCCACCCATATATCTATTTAACCAGCCATAATATCTTCAATATTATATGTCTCGCACAATGACTTGTAGCAGGCAGTACAAACGTGGAGTTTGCGCACCAAGCCATCATTGTTTGGCGGGCTCAGTAATATCGCACCGAACTCTGCGAGCTCACTGCTACAAATATCACACTGTGGAGAGATTGCCATACTCCAAGTATACAAGATAAACCCGTGCGCAGCTTATCTGTTTTTGCGTCTGCTTGCTGCCTTCTCGCCTCGTTGTCGCAAAAACGCGTTTGCTACCGCTACAAATAACCCAACACCAATAAAGATAAAAGGTATCGTGAAGAGTTTGCCCAGATGTGTCTGTGGCGAGAAGTCTCCATAGCCGACAGTTGAGAGTGTAATCACCGTAAAGTAGAAGCTATCAAGCCACCCCCAGTCCTCAACCAGGTGATAAAATACTGCCCCGCCCGACACATAGAGGCCGAGCAGAACGAGCAGTATCTTAATAACTTGTGGCTTCTTCAACTGCACTCAGGGTTACTTCTTTTTTGCAGCAAAACCGTTTTTTGCCTCAAGTGCAAAGGCAATCATAAGTGGACCATTTACAAGCGCAAACAGGCCAAGTACCCACACAAATGCTAGCGTACCTTTGACAGGGTAACGCCAGACAAATACGCTTGCAAGTGCTGCAACAACTGCAGCTACTACCTGCCATGTTCGATAGACGGCATCGTAGCTCGAGTCAAACGCCTCAACGAGGTGAGTCACTGCCCGGACCAATAGTGAGAGTGCCGCGTATACAACAAAGGTTGCAAGGCTAAGCTTCGGCCGTTGCAAGATGTAGACACCAAACACAGTGGTAACTGCACCGAGTGCTAGGGTTAGGAACCACAGACTTTTCGTTTTTACACTTGTCAGTGCTGTCACCATCTCGACTGCCCCGGTTACGACCAAGAACAACCCAAAGAAGAACGACAACGTTAAAAATGTTACCGCTGGATTAATGACGGTCACCAATCCAAACAATAGTGTGACGATACCTGATACTAGGTACATCCACCAGTTTTGTTTATAGTTTTGCGTTACTGCAGCATCCATATACTACCTCCTTAATGCTATTTTTATAGTAGTACCAGATACACCCCTTGTCAACATCACCGACATTTCGCAGATCTCGATTGTTGTGTAATTTACATCTCAGATATAGTGTTGCTCTGCCTCTGTAAATACATATGTAGCGTGCAGAGGGCTGGTTAGTGTGTTGACACAAAAAACCAGTGCTGTAGTATTGACCCTTGTGCCTTAATAAATTATGTGTGAGGGCACATTCTGCGAGACTGTCTTAACCTAAGACAACCACCACATTTATATATGATTAGAACAAACTGTTAGGAGGATATTAATAATGCGTAACGCCATGAAGGTGGGACTATTTATTTGTGTTTCATTAATACTATCGTCACAATCCGTTGGTGCGAGCTCTCTGAGTGATACGATAGAAGTAGATATCACCGATGATCCACTGACATATCTCGCGTTTGCTGATCAAACAGATACGCAGAAAAACCCTCAAGCAAAATTAAACACCAAATCTAAAGATGTTTCTAAAAAAGAAGCCAAGCCAGAACCAGCGCCTCAACCTGAGGTGTACACCGTCATTTCTGGTGACTCACTCACTTCAATTGCAAAAGCACATGAGATTGAGTGGCGACGTTTATTCGATAAGAACGCGCAGATAGCTGATCCGAATACTATCTCAGTTGGCGAGCAAATCACTATACCTTTTGCCGATGAGCAACTTGAGCAGCGCCAACTACCAGTGTCTGCGCCGGTAGTACAATCTACTCAGGCATCAGGTGGCTCGAGAAGCTCAGGTGCTGCCTCAACCAGACAATACTCCGGTAGTTCAGCTGGTAATACGTACGCACCCGGATACTGCACCTGGTATGCAAAAAATCGACGCCCTGATCTACCAAATCAAATGGGAAATGCTGGATCGTGGGTTGCCAGCGCAGCCGCTCGTGGCTTTGCAACTGGTTCTGCCCCACGAGCTGGCGCAATTGGCCAGCAAGGTAACCATGTCGTATACATTGAGTCTGTAAATGGTGATGGAACCGTGACGGTCAGTGAAATGAACTGGAGCGGCCTCTTTGTCGTCAGTAGCCGAACAGTACCGGCAAGCTATTTTAGATACATATACTAGTCGTACCTGATAGGCTACACTAGGTATATGAAGACTATCGTAGGTTTATATGGTGCTCGGAGCGGGTCATCGAAACTTGGTAGATTTGCGAGTGAAATTGCGGCTGCTTTACGAGACAGTGCCGATTTTGATGTTGTGCTGCTCGATTCAGAAGACTCGCCCAAACATCTTGACTCGGTAGTGTACGCCAGCCGTACCAGTACAAAACTGAAGGGGGCCGCCCAACTGTGTGCCGCGCACGATATCCCGCTCTATGTCCTCTCAAGTGACATGGATGACGAAGTCGCACAGGTTAAATCAACCTGCAATGTTATACCTATTGCAAATAGTTCGCTTGAGGTTCAAGAGTTTTTGCGAGACGTCACCAAGTTTCATCAGTCTCATCCCGATTGGACACTCACGATTACTGAGTATCATCAGGAGAGCAAGCAGGATGTCTCGGGTACTGCCCTTCAACTCGTACATACACTTGGACTGGGCGAGAATTGCATCACCTCCATACGGAACGATAATAAGGCTGGAGAATTATTCAAAATACCAGAAGAGTATAAAGATGGTTACGCTGTCCACCGGGTTGAATTCACCTCACCAGATACACACACTTCTCATCAATTACAGATCACCGTTATTGGCCGCAAGAGTTATACTTATGGCCTACTTGAGTACTTAGAGACCTAGACTGGGCTTGGTGGTCTTACTTCGGTTTCAGACTTATCGAAAACTTTAACGTATCTCTGTTTGGCGTTGCTCCATAGATACCCCAGACCATCCAATAACCTATCTGTCGCTTGTTTAGGACGCTTATCTTTAATTCGGGTGAGACCTTGCACTACATCGGGTAAGTGCTCCCCCATAAGGGTGTCGAAATCTTCATCCCGATCTTCAGATATTCCCAAAAGCATAGATACAGCCTCCTGGCCGTTACCGAGAGCTGCTCTCGCAGCAAAACGCCCCCACTCAATAGCTCTTAGCTTTCCTGGATTACCTTTTTGCGTTTCCATCTCTTTTTCAATCATGGAGGTATTGTTTGGCCGCTTTAATATTTCTAAGACAGTAAACTTTATCCACTGTAGATCTTTAATTTTTTCTAATTTCTTGCGGTTATCTAGACTTGTGTCTGACATTATTTGCTC
>JAGQNU010000104.1 GCA_020427905.1 Candidatus Saccharimonadota bacterium
CTGCTTGCAATTGTAGTAGGTGGCATCGTGTTGGCGATTTTGGTACCTGTTTACAACTTGGCGAGTGAGAACCTCGGCTAGTTGACAAATCGGGCGCTTGAAATCTATACTGTACCTCAGATAAGCATAAGAAATATCATAAAGGGATGGGCATAATGAAGAAACAAATTAATAAAAAGGGCTTCACACTGATCGAGGTCGTGTTAGTACTCGCTATTGGTGGCTTGATCTTCCTCTTGGCATTTCTAGCCTTCCAGCAAGCAACAACGAACAGGCGTGACACACAGAGAAGGAGTGATGCGGGTCAGGTAGTCTCAGAGATCGAAAATGCACTTGGTGATGGTAATGGTACTACCTTTAGTGATACAGCTACACTCGGCGATTTTGTCGATAACTACTTAAATGGTTCTGCAGGAGGCGACGGTGGCACTTTTGAGAGAAATAACATTCAATATACTATCGAGTACCGAGCAGATATACCAGATGGGGAAGAAGTAGATTCAGGGAGCGGCTACATGGCAGTCTTCAGAGATCGGGTCTGTCAAGGAAATGGCATGACACAAGGTAATGGTAACGGTGATTACGCTGTACTCGCCTTGCTTGAAAAAGGTGTTGCCTGTCGAGATAATCAGTAGATAGATAATTTCGCGTGTAGATACAGCCCCGAGGGGCTGTTTTTACGTGGGTGAATCGGTTATGCTTTAGAGTAATGATATATGTGTTGGTTGCGGTGTATGGGGTAGCGCTAGGTAGTTTTGTAAATGCCTTGGCTTGGCGATCATATAAAAGGTTTGAGCTCACAGAGGCCAAGATCAGTGAGAAGAAGCGTAAAGCCGAGATTAAGAAGTTGTCTGTGGCTCGAGGGAGGTCAATGTGCCCCCATTGTGAACATACGCTTGGCGCAAAAGATCTTGTTCCAGTGGTGAGTTGGGTGATGCTTAGGGGTAGATGTCGGTACTGTGGCAAAAAGATTGCCGCCCAGTATCCATTAATCGAACTGTTCTTTGTCTTGCTTCTATTAGTTTCATTCATATTCTGGCCACTTAGTTTAAGTAGTGGAGTTGGTGTCGTTACGTTTGTTGTGTGGTCTCAAGTCTTGGTGTGCATGGTTGCGCTTTCAATCATTGATAAGAGTCATCAAATCCTACCGACACCGCTCGTGTACCAGTTCGGCACCACTTCATTGACTCTGGTGGCTCTGACTGCATATATGCAGGATGATATCAACGTAGTGAAAGATGCTTTTATTGGCGCTGCTGTGCTTGGTTTGTTGTTCTGGGCTATATACGTGCTCTCTCATGAGAAGTGGGTAGGTGGTGGTGATGTGCGTCTTCTCGTGGGCATCGGAATCTTGTTGGGCTGGCAAGGCGGGCTGCTCGCGGTCGTGATAGCGTCATATATCGGTACACTGTTGCTGATTGTCCTCCTGCTTGCGGGCAAATACCGGCGTAGAATGCGAATTGCCTTTGGCCCGCTATTACTTGCAGGCAGTTACATTGTCTTGCTGTGGGGACGCGACATGATTGAAGCCTACAAACGGGTTAGTGGTCTGTAGTTTTCAGATATGCTTATGGTAAAATTGATACAAGGGGAATGTGTTGAATAGACGTGGATACACACTGCTTGAAGTCTCATTGTTTTTAGCAATATCTGGTGCACTGACACTGGTTGCTATTGTTGCACTTGGCCCACGACTTAATAATGTTAGATTTACCTCAAATATGCGAGGCCTTCAAGAGAACATCACTAAAGAGTTCATAAACGCCGAGGGTGGGACCAGCCGTGCCGTTGATGGCTCATGTAGTGTTGGTGCCGATAAGATCACCATCAGTGCCTCTGGTGATTCTGCTGGCTCTCGTGCAGATTGCGTGCTTGTGGGGAAGTTAGTAACTTTCACCGACACAAAGGTGCTCTACCGTAGCGTGGTAGCCTCATATCTTGACGTGCCCTCTTCAGAATGTAATACCATATCGGATAAGGGTGGCTTCGATGGGGTTAGAAGCTGCAACGTAGCTACTGTTATAAACGAGGGCCAAGGTGAATATGGCTATCCAGGAGGCCTTGCAATTGAGCCTATTACGAGGGGTAGCATCGGGTATCTTCGCTCCCCAAATGGCAACGCGCTCAGTCGTTTTACACTACCTACGTTTAGTACTGACGAAATTGCACTA
>JAGQNU010000105.1 GCA_020427905.1 Candidatus Saccharimonadota bacterium
GCCACTCGTGAACAGAGGGTTGAGATTATTGATATCCCCAACCATGCCCTCGGTATAGGTACCGCCGCTATCACCTGTTGGCGTGTGCGCAACGGTATATACCTGGTACAGTGTTGCAGCAGACAGCAGTATCAAGCTGCTGGCGAGCAACGTCCAGCCAATGACAAACCGGCGTGATTGGGCAAGTCTACCTATGCGACGAGTAAAATAGCGCCGTACATGCGACTTGGTAGATTTTTGAGCATCGAGTGCTTGGTCGGTTATCTTCTTGGTGATTTTTTTTGAGAGAGGAGGTTGCTTCATATATCACTCGGCAAGCTATGCTCCAACGATGCCAAGTACAAGTGATCCAATAAATACAATTGCCAGGATGACAGTAAACTGAAACATGGTCTTCTCAACACCACGCCTAGCCGTAAAGAGTTCACCAGATCCGCCGAAGCCAGCGCCGAGACTCGCCCCACGAGACTGCAACAGTATCATGATCGTCATCAATATTGCGCTTACTACAGTTACTATGTTGAATACACTCATTATTTTGCACCTTCTGGTTGTCGAGATGTTACATCAAACACTCTCGTTAAGATATAGTTTACCAAGCCGATGATTATGCCGGCAAGTATTGGTGCGAGAAAACCGCGCACCTCAAATGGCCCATATAGAAAATCTACCAGATACAGCATCAATGCATTGACCACGAGAGAAAAAAGACCAAGCGTTATAACGTATGCTGGTAAAGACAGAATGACTACAAACGGTCGAATTACTGCGTTCACAACTGAGAGGATCGCTGCCGCAATGAGTAGCGCTACAAAGCTATCACCATAACTTATCTTATCTACAATTTGGGCAGCGAAGAAGATGCCGCATGCATTCGCGCCAACACGAACAAGTAACTGATAGAACTGCCGTTTCATTCCCTCCATTTTACCATAAGCTAGCTTCTGATTTGCCAGGCGATGTCTGTCCGATACTGCATACCATCAAAATGAATAGCTTCGTCACCAATTGCTGCATAAGCATGCTGGGCCGCACTATCAATCGTCTCTCCATACCCCGTAACATAAAGTACCCGTCCGCCATTAGTCGTATACACGCCATCTTCCTCCATCACTGCGCCGAAGAAAACGTCTGTATTGGGATAGGCCGCATCGATACCGTGTATCACCACCCCCTTCTCACTACTCTCGGGATAGCCTTTACTTGCAAGACACGCTGTCAGCGCAGAAGTTTTGAGCTCAGTCATCTTCGCGACTCCGCTCGGCTCAATTGTAGAATCCGTGGAAGCCAGCAACTCATAGATGTCTACACCTGCGCGGTGCATCATCGGCAGCAGGACCTGCGCCTCAGGATCACCAAAGCGCACATTATACTCAATCACTACCGGTTCATCATCTCGCTCACGTGCCAGCATGATACCCACATACAGCACACCGCGATACTCCATGCCTTCCGCTCTCATCCCAGAGATCGTTGCCTCGATAATTGCTTCGATCTTCTCTCGCTGCTCAGTATTCACTAGTATGTCTGCTGGGGCATAAGCACCCATGCCACCGGTGTTTGGTCCCTTGTCGCCATCTTTCAGTCGCTTATGATCTTGTGTGTACGGCAGAATTACAAAATCAGAA
This sequence comes from Candidatus Saccharimonadota bacterium, assembly GCA_020427905.1. Lineage (GTDB taxonomy): Bacteria > Patescibacteriota > Saccharimonadia > Saccharimonadales > UBA7683 > JAGQNU01. Next base: position 1,629 of record JAGQNU010000105.1, read on the forward strand.
CCGTCAGTCAGTGCAAACACAGACACCTCGGGTCCGCTAAGTCGCTCTTGTACCACAACACAATCCTTGCCTGCACCGGCGTTACGAACACCACTAAACATCTCTTTGAGTGTCGCTGCGGCCTCCTCATCAGACTCAGGCAACACCACGCCCTTGCCACCAGCTAACCCATCCGCCTTAAGAACAATTGTCGAAGCCGCTGGTAGTGCATAGCTATCAATAGAATCTGGTGTGACAACGGTTGAGGCTGGACGTGTGATGCCATGGCGATCCATAAACGCCTCTGCAAAGGCCTTACTGCCCTCCAGCTGCGCTGCTTGCTTGCTTGGACCGCAGACTGCGATACCTTTTGCGCGTATAGCGTCTGCATAGCCCTCAACCAACGCAACCTCAGAGCCAAATATAACGAGGTCTGGCGTATCGTCTTTGATGAAGTCAAGAGCGGATTGACCGTCCGATATCACGTCTGCTTTGTGCCCCTCTGCTTCAAGCACATATTTGAGTGCCGACTCTCTGCCGCCTCCGCCGACTATTACTGTAGATTTGTGGACCATACCCCTCCTTTATGTAAGATGTGCTTTGATTGTTTTAGCTTTGATGAGGCCAACGTGGCCGGCAATATCAGCTGTCGAGGCCGACTTGACTCCCTCAACTGAACCGAAAACTTTGAGTAATTTCTTACGCGTAGTCGGGCCAACGCCAGGAATATCATCAAGCACACTCTTCGTCTGACCGGTACGCTTCAAGTGGGTATGGTAGCTGACGGCAAATCGATGTGATTCATCTCGTATTCGTTGCAACAACTTAGTTACGTGATGATCTGTGCCGAGATGGATAGTGATGAAATTGTCACTTTCTGCAACTATGTGCGGCTGCATTGATTCATCTGATTTGATGGTGATTTGAGAATGTTCCGAACTTGAATTACTTCTTTTACTACTGTTTGAACTCGGAGTTAACTCGGAGTTAACTCGGAGATAACTCCGAGTTCGATGCACTATGATATCTTCTTCGCGCTTGGCCAGTCCAACCGCCGGTATCTGAACACCGAGCTGCTCAAGAGCATCAAGCGCTGTGCTCAGCTGCCCTTTACCACCATCAATCAGTAGTAAATCCGGGCGTGGCCATTTTTTGTTCCGTTCTGAAAATCGTCGGCCGATTACCTCATTCATGTGCGCAAAATCATCATTACCTGGAATACGCATTTTAAACTTTCGGTACTCTGCCTTATCCGCCAAACCGTTGGTAGCGACAACCATGCTGGCCACATTGTTGGTGCCTTGCATGTGACTAATGTCATACCCCTCAATACGTCTCGGTATATCAGCAAGCCCGAGTAAATCTCGTAGCCCTGTCAGCGCCTCATCTTTAGAGAGATCCATAAACTCTTTGTCCGAGAACACGACTTGTCGCTGCAGACTCTTAAGATCGTTCAGTTTATCGCGTAATCCAGCGGCTCTCTCAAAATCGGATGATTTAGCAGCCTGTTTCATCTCTTTTTCTATCTCAGCCTGCAGCTGTTTGCGACCGCCCCTGAGGTACAACATCAAACGCTTCAGGTTCTTCTTGTACTCCTGCTCGCTGATCTTTCTCTCTTCAGGTCCAGGGCAGAGCCCGATATGATACTGTAAACAGACACGCTTGGGCAAGGTCATATGTGTCGAGTACGGGAAGATCTTGCGCAGATACTTCAGTGCCTTCTTGATTGGCACCGCGTTGTAATACGGGCCAAAGTACTCCGCTCCGTCATCGAGTGGTACACGCGTGTAGCTGATAGCCGGGTAGGTCTCCCTCATTGGAATCCGGATGTAGGTTTGGCTTTTATCGTCTCTGAGTAAAATGTTGTAACGTGGCTTATAGCGCTTGATCATCTCGCTCTCTAAAA
>JAGQNU010000106.1 GCA_020427905.1 Candidatus Saccharimonadota bacterium
ACACACCACCACAACAACTCCCATACACCAGTCTTGCTACAAGACGTTGTTCGTGTACTTGCGCCACGTCAGGGTGAATCATATCTTGATCTGACAGCAGGCTATGGCGGACACGCAAGAGCAATACTTGATGTTACGGGTGATGCGTCAATCGCGACACTTGTTGATCGTGATGCGTCAGCAGTATCTGCGCTGAAGCCACTCATTGAGCAGGGAGCTCAGCTAATCCATATGGATTTTGCTGCGACTGCCGAGCAGCTCGCGCGTGAGGGGCGTCAGTTCGATATGATATTGGCTGATTTAGGCGTGTCGTCACCACACCTTGACAACGGGTCACGCGGATTCAGCTTTATGCATGATGCGCCACTCGATATGCGTATGGATCCTCGTCAGGAGCTCAGCGCCGAAGTACTGGTAAACTCTCGTTCGGAAGCCGAACTTATGGAGATACTGCGTACATACGGAGATGAGCCAAGGGCACGATCTATCGCGCGGGCAATTATTGACAGTCGTCCAGTTACGACAACTGGCCAGCTGGCAGACACTGTGTCAAGGATTTACGGTCGTCGCGGTAAAACACACCCGGCAACTCGCACCTTTCAAGCAATCCGCATCGCGGTAAATGATGAGCTTGGGCAGCTAGAGCGCCTACTCAAAACCCTTCCTGAGTTATTAACTCCAGGTGGTCGAGTAGCAATCATTAGCTTCCATAGTCTTGAGGATAGACTCGTAAAACGTTACTTTGCTGAAGAGGCGAAGGCGGGATATGAGGCGCAACTCAAGATACTCACCAAAAAACCGATTAGCGGAAAATCAGAACTAGTTTTTAACCCGCGTGCTCGGAGTGCAATGCTCCGCGGCGCAGTGAAAATAAAAAGAGAGAAAGGGTAACTGCATGCCAATTCAGGTACAATCACGTTCCCGAACATACAAAGTTAAGGTTCGCGTAGTCTAAACTTTGTAACGCGTGCTGCGGTAAACACTGCAGCACGCACCAAAACAAACACACAAAGGAAATCAATGGCACAATCCACCACATTCATGATGTCGCGCTCTGCACGTTCTAGCGCATGGCAGCGAAATCAAAATACAATTCGCCACAGTTTTGACGGAAAACAATTTGGTCCCGTGGCTCACACTGTAGTCGTTGTACTACTACTCAGTATTATGGGCCTTATGTATTTATCTCAGATCAACAAAACAAATGCATATACGTATCCAATAAACGAACTTGAGAATGAGAAGAAGACACTGATTGCTGAGCAAGAAGCCTTACAAGTTGAGGCAGCACGTCTTGGTTCACTTGAGACTGTAAAAAACAGTACAGTTGCCCAAAACCTCACACTGCCGGCTGCTACGGCTACAATTGAATAGTGTGTTCACGTTCTGCGCATATTGCATGTGTAGTAGTGAGCATATGATTTTATATTATGGATAGATATACAAAGACACGAGCACAGAGACAGAGGACGCAAAACAGCGCTCCCAGGCAAGCACATACAGTCAGTCGTACTCGTCTGTTGCGCTATGCGGTGTTTGCGATTGGGTTCGTGCTCGCGAGCAGGTTATTTTATCTCCAGGTGATACAGCACAATTACTACGATAAACTTGCACTTGCTGAGCAACAAAAGAAGTTTGAGCTCCCAGCAGAGCGAGGTAAGCTCTACTTCAGAGATGGTGATGAGGTGGTACCTGCGGTACTAAATACCGATGTCTATACGCTATTTGTCGATCCAGGCGAAGTTGTTGATGAAGATGCGGTCGCAGAGACAATTTCTGGCACACTGGGACTTTCGCGGTCAGAGGTGTTAAAGAAGGTGCGGCAAAAAGATACATCCTATGTTGTAATTGCCAAGCGCTTGTCACGGGATACTATCGATCGTTTGTTTAAGAAAAAGTCGAAACTTATCGGCGTTAATGTTTCTGCGGTCCCACAGCGAGTATACCCAGAGGGTGGGCTTGCCGCACAGGCGCTTGGGTTTGTGAATGACGAGGGTGATGGTCAGTATGGACTTGAGGGTGCACTCAACAAACGTCTGGGCGGGATATCTGGCTCGTTGAGTACAACAACGGACGTCAACGGTGTTCCTCTCAGTGTAGACGACAGGAACAACGTTGAGATAACGCCCAAGGACGGCGATAACCTTGTTCTGACGATAGATAGAAATATCCAAGCCAAGGCAGAAGAGGCTTTGGCAGTTGGCTTAGAGCGCAGTAAGGCTACCAAAGGAAGTGTTGTAGTTATCGATCCTAACACAGGAGCAATACGGGCTATGGCTAACGCGCCCACATATGATCCGGCAAAGTATTTTGAGGTGGAGGGTGATGCATATCAGAAGTTCCAAAATAGGGTTGTCTCGAGTCCTTACGAGGCTGGCTCAGTAATAAAGACCCTCACAATGGCGACTGGCATCGACAAGGGTGTGGTAAATAAAGATTCGCAGTTTAGAAACACCGGTTCAGTACAGGTTGCAGATGCAAAAATCACTAACGTTGAACAAGACGTTAATGGTACGCGGACCATGACGGACGTGCTCAAGTACTCGCTTAATACGGGCGTCGTGTATGTACTGTCCCAGCTGGGCGGGGGCTCGATCAACCAGCAGGCGCGGACAACCTTGTACGATTACTTCTCAAATCACTATGGGTTCGGGTCAGTGACCGGTGTTGAGCAAGCGGGTGAAGCTGAGGGTAGTATCTTCGGCCCAGATACGGTGCAGGGTAATAATGTACGTTACTCCAACATGGCATTTGGCCATGGCATGAATGTGACGATGATCCAGGTCGCATCAGCATTCTCCAGCGTGGTAAACGGCGGGAGTTACTACCAACCACACCTTGTTGAGGGGAGAATGACTGAGAGCGGTGTAGCGCTCTCTCAGCCACCTAAACCTGTGCGCACTGATGTGGTTGATCAGTCGACTGCCGATCAACTAAAGGAGATGACACGAACGGCCCTGGCTGAGTCGTCTGCTGTATCACGCTATGTGCGACCCGGGTACAACGTCGGTGGCAAGACTGGTACATCACAGACGATAGATGCAGCAACAGGCACATACACTGATGATCGTACTATTGGAAGCTACCTTGGTTTTGGTGGCGACTCCAAGCCCCGGTATGTCATAATGGTACGAGTTGATGACTCGACTATTGGCGGGTACGCAGGTAGTGCTGCGGCAGCACCAATCTTTGGTGATATTAGTAACTGGTTGATCGATTATTACAACATAAAACCACTCTAGGAGCAGCATGAATAGCACCACCATTACATCAGAGATATTACTCCAAAATATACAGCCAATCTTGAGTCTTGGCTTTGCAGGATTTTTGCTTGCTATTTTGCTGACGCCGATATACACACGGTTCGCCTATAAGTATCATTGGTGGAAGAAGCCGCGTAAGGAGAGTCTGACGGGTGAGAAGGCTGTGGTATTTCAGAAGCTCCACAATGAAAAGCACAAGCGCCACATACCAACAATGGCAGGCCTAGTTTGTATAATCGCTATCGCAGCAATTACAATCCTCTTTAATTTTGATAGACGCGAGACTTGGCTGCCACTTGCAACGTTGTTGTTGTTTGGTGGTCTTGGCTTGGTGGACGATCTCTCTAATGTGTTTTTACGATCTGACAAACGTGGTGGGCTTACGCCTAAAACGCAGATCGCGGCACTTGTGGCGCTGTCAGCACTAGGTTCATGGTGGTTTTACGAGAAACTTGGTTACAATGCAATTGCTTTGCCATACTTTGGTGACGTTACGATAGGCGTGCTGTACATACCGCTCTTTATCCTGGTCGTTGTTGCAACCTCAAAGTCAGTCTCAATAACAGATGGACTTGATGGACTGGCGGGTGGTTTGCTAGCTATGGCATTTGGGGTGTTTTCTGTGCTTAGCTTGTTGCAAGGCAATTTTATGTTGGCATCATTCTGTTGCACTGTTGTTGGCGTAATGCTTGCGTATACGTGGTTCAACATTCACCCAGCGCGGTTCTTTATGGGGCAAACGGGCTCTACAGCACTTGGAGCCGTGCTAGGCGTCGTCGCTATGCTCACCAACTCTTTGTTTCTGCTCCCGATTATCGGATGTATCTTTGTAGTCGAGGCCGGGTCGAGCATTGTACAGGTCTTCTCAAAAAAGGTATTTAAACGCAAACTGTTGCTGTCTGCACCACTGCATCATCACTTTGAGGCTATCGGATGGCCCGAGACAAAGGTCACGATGCGGTTTTGGATTCTTGGCCAAGTAGCCGGTGTCTTAGCCTTACTTATCGCTGTGCTGGGGGGATTCGTGGTGCTATGAGCATATTCGGTAGTCAGTCTAATCGTCGGCAGCCACCTGTGGCAGATACAGACGGCGTCACGGCTCGACGCCACAGACCTGACTATGTTCTTGTTTTGTGTATAGCCATGTTGCTCGCAGTTGGTCTTGTCGTTATTTACTCTGTAAGTCCCGCCATTAGCGCGCGACTTGTAGGTGACGTTGATCCAAATCACTTCATGTATCGACAGATGATATTTCTACTACTGGGTTTTAGCGTGTTTGCAGTGACGAGCTATTTGCCACTAAAGTACTGGCGAGTACTACAAAAGTATATATTGTGGTTTGCCATTGGCTCGTTCTTTTTGCTGCTGGTACCGTTCTTTAGTATCAATTACGGAGGTGCAACCCGCTGGGTGAGTATTGGGCCATTCAACTATCAACCAGCAGAGTTGCTTAAGTTTGGTCTGGTGTTTGCTATGGCGTTGTTCTTTGCTCGGAGAATAAAGGATAGGACACTTGATACAGCCGCGACGATGAAGGCATTCTTGATCATATTTGTTGCAGTTAGCCTTGAGATCGTGATCTTGCAAAAGGATATGGGTACTATGATACCAATTGCCGCGATATTACTAGCCATGTTGTTTTTGAGCGGGATTTCATCAAAACGATTTCTAGCGATTGTGGCAGTAATTGCAATTGGCGGTGCACTTGCAATTGCGGGAGCTGGGCACCGTCGAGCTCGTGTTTTCACATTTTTGAATCCCGATGCTGATAAAAGCGGTAGTGGCTACCACATCAATCAAGCTCTCATCGCAGTTGGAAGTGGAGGAGTTGTTGGCAAAGGGCTGGGTCGTAGCGTGCAGGCATATGGCTATCTGCCTGAGGCGGCCAACGACTCGATAGTGGCAATCATGGCCGAGAAGTTTGGTTTCATTGGTATGTTGGTGATATTTGCAATTTATGGAGTGTTACTGTTTAGGCTAATACTACTAACTGAACGTGCTCCCAACGTCTATCTACGTTTAGTGAGCGGCGGTATTTTTGCCTGGATGAGCGTGCAGGCGTTTGTAAATATTGGTGCTATGCTTGGTATTATGCCGCTGACAGGTGTTACGTTGCCGTTGCTGAGTTTTGGTGGTACCAGTTTGATTTTTACACTCGCAGCGCTCGGTGTAGCCTTTAATATTTCGCGGTATACTAGATTAGGAGATGTCCAGAATGAAGAACAGACAGATACGAGTTCTGCTCGCCGGCGGGGGCTCGGGCGGCCACGTTACGCCGCTTAAGGCGATATACGATAAATTGGATAGAGGTAGTGTGTCCACACAAGTTATTATTGATCGTGGATTCCGCACTCAGACCGAAACACTTTTTAAGGATGACGATGTCACAATTCAATCAATCTTTGCCGGTAAATACCGCCGTTATCACAGTAAGTCCTTTCTCTGGCATGTAACGCATCTACCAACGTTACTTAAGAATATGCGGGATATCGTGCTTCTTGGTTTTGGATTCATCCAATCCTTGGCAATTCTTGTGTTACATAGACCTGATGTCATCTTTTGTAAAGGTGGATTTGTCTGTGTACCAGTTGGATTTGCGGCACATTTACTGCGGGTTCCACTTGTTATTCATGATTCTGACACACGTCCCGGACTTACTAACCGGATATTATCACGTTGGGCGCGGCACATTGGAACCGGAATGCCAACAGAGTTCTATCCCTATGAGATTTCAAAGACCACTTACACTGGTATACCTGTAAATCAGGCATTTGTGCCCGTATCACGCAAAGTACAAAAAGACTATAAACAGCAACTCGGTTTCAACGATGATCAGCCAGTATTACTGGTTACTGGGGGTGGCAACGGTGCCGAATCGCTGAATAAGAAAGTGTCTGAGATGGTAGGGGAGTTGCTGGACAGCGGGTGGGGGATTATCCACTTGGCCGGCACAGGCAAGACTGACAGGCTGCGACAACAACAACATGCAATGCCTGCAAAAACACGAAAAAACTGGCATATAGAAGAGTTTGCTGATATGGTGCCTTGTATGTTGGCGGCTGATATTGTTCTGGCGCGGACAAGTGCTAGCACCTTGCAGGAGTGCGCCAATGCCGAGAAGTGCGTTATTGGTGTACCAAGTCCTCACCTAGACGATCAAGCAATGAATGCGAAGTTCTTTGCCTCCAAGCAGGCTATAATTACGATAAATCAGACAGATATTAGTCCGCATGCGCTTTACGACGTGATAGTGTCGGTTGCCGGTGCTCAGGGCAAAAAGCTTGCACATACGCTTCATACTGTATTCGCTCGTCCATCTGCAGCAGCAGACATTACAAAGTTGTTGCTTGATGTTGCACGTACGACTACTGTAAAGTGATATACTTGTAGTTACAAAACATGCTTAAAAAACAAAAAAAGAACACTATTAGGACATCACGGCCACAAGGTTCGCAGGGACAGTTTAAAAGAAACAGTCTCGTTATTTCTCGTCGTCAGCGAGAGACCGAGCAGCACAAGCAATCTGTTGCACAAAGACAAAACGATCAGAGGCGCGCACGAGCACGACAAATGCGTCTGAGGCGTGGCATAGTCGCAATCGCCCTTGTTGTCGCGATGACAGTAGTTTACGGTCTAAGCATTCGGTCTGTGCGCGTTCAGGCTGCTGTATCTACGACGCATCTGCGCCAAGAGTACAAGCAACGAATAGAATCATATATTGCAAGCAAGGTTGCCCTACGGCAGTCGTGGCTTGTTGATGATGCGCAGCTCCTCGAATATATTCAGGAGGAGTACCCAGAGGTCAAAGTAGTCTCTACCGAAGCTCGTAGTCTTGTTGGTGGTGCCCTTGATGCTACCATACGATTCAGGGAGCCAAAATACATATGGAGGGCAGCAAATGGCACAAAGTTTATTGATAAGGATGGCGTACTTTTCTCTGTTAATGCATTTACGAATGTGGACGTGGGCTCCTTGCCGGTTGTCGAGGATCAGAGCCCGGCTGGATCTGAGGACGGTAGTGCCGTAATCTCATCAAAGGTCGGGGAGTATATAGCGTATATATACACAGATGTACCTAGACTGTTTGGCCCGAGCGCCCAAGTTATCTCAGTAACCCTGCCTCCACGAGCGAGAGCGATTAACGCTAAAGTTAGCACGGTTCCGTACGCAATAAAGCTGTCAACCGAGCGGGGGATAGAGCAGCAAGTAGCTGAACTGAACGAGTTAGTTGCATACTTTAAAGATGCTGGCATTCAGCCAGCTGAGTATGTTGATGTTCGTATTGAAAATAAGGCGTTTTACAAATAACCACACTACCACACTCCTCTGCTAGTTCGTTATTTGTTCGTGTATCTAAACTAATAAATACTATACAAAACAATTGAAGTAGCGAAAAGTCAAATATTTCGAATGTACATGCAAACGAGGGGAGAGTGCAGTATAAAAACATTGCAGTATGAAAATGTCAAAAATGCAACTTTTCACAGCGTACTGTGGAAAAGTCAAATGCCTGGCTGTGGATAGTGACATGCACACGGCTAGTTAGTGCAGTGTAAATAGAACGTCACGGCACCACAAAACAGTGCCGCGGTCGCGTTTTTTGGCACGGTATACAAAAAGTCCCCTGCTAAGAGGGGTGTATGGTGAATCAGTATTCGTCAGACTGATATGGGCATAATGTCGCAAAAGATATAATGTGCGACACAACATATATATCATAAAGTTGTATTACCACTCATCTCCCACATGCTTACAACTCTATGTTTTGTTAGATGTATCAACGTTATTATGTGCACTCCCTACTGCAGCGTACGTTTGTTTACTGCGTATTGTTTTTTTGCTCCTTCTGCCCAGTTAAATTCTTAAACAATACTGTTCGTAATTTGTTCTATATATCTAAGTGCTCATGTCAGTTTGCATAGACGGCTGCAATATATCTCAAGGTATAGGCTCAAAATAATCTCCCGGTTCTTACGCAGCAACTTCTACGTTTTTTGTTCGTTATTTGTATAGATCCCCTGCTGAGTTTCACAGAGCACTATTTTTGTTATAGTGCACCCTGGAACTCCCGGGAGGGTTGGCGCGCATCTCTGCGCATGTTGCCTCCCGGATAGTTCTCATACCTTGTATCTACTTGGAGCGGATTGTGCCGCCCTTGAGCACGCCTGCGCAGACGTAGAACGTACGCGTCTCACCACGTACGTTGGTGCCACGCACAGTGAATCGGGCGTTGTCCTGCTCGCCACAGCCGCGTAGACCTACTGCGACATAAGCCTTGTCCAGGACGGTGACGTCGGTGTAACCGGCGTCCTCTGCAGCCTTGATGGCCTTGGACTCAGGTGTGGCTGCGGCGCAACCGTAGTTGATTGCACCAACGATCAGAAGCACCGCCACAAGTGCGATGACTCGGGTGATCAACGAGTCGTCATTCATTCTGTCATCTCCAGTATGCCGGGGTGTTAAGGTCGAGAACGTGTATTTGGCCAACCTAAGTTAGGTTAACTAACATATAATAACAAAAAAACTGTTATATGTCAATGATACCCCCTAATTATTAGGAGTATGGTGTGTAGATTGGCCAACTTCATGCAGGCTTCGAATAAAGCCTATGATGCCGTGTCAAAAATCTTTAAGGAAGCCGCTATCAGCACTTTACATAGACAGACTTAACGTAAAGATACCTCTGTTTTGTCAGTTTGGGGCGCAGACTTTGAGGTAGCCTCTTGCTCGCGTTTCTTTTTGCCGCCACGGGAGCCACGGCGAGTCTTCTTCTTTTTTGGCTCACCAGTTGCGGGATCAATAGGGCGAACTTGTGGGGTATTTTGTGGTGGCTCTGGAGGTAGGGA
>JAGQNU010000107.1 GCA_020427905.1 Candidatus Saccharimonadota bacterium
ACTTTCTTCCTAACCAGAAGATAAGTAACATTCATGGTGAACCGAAGCGAATCCAATTTGGTGAGCGCAAACAGGTGATTATGCCATTATTTCACCCAGCCGCAGCGCTCTACAACGGAGGTCTGAGAGCAACGTTGCTTGAGGATTTTGCACGGATTCCAGATATTTTAAAGCAAATTAAATAAATCTTCACTAAAGAAAAAGGAGAAAAAGAATGAAGCAAAGAATGCAACCAAAGAACCCCGAGGAACGTCGGGAGAAACAAAATAAATACCAGTCTGGCAGCAAACAGAATGGTCAACAGCGTCAGCGGATTATCAATAAAGAGATGAAGACCAATCGTGGCGAGGCAATTAGAGCCGGACGCCGTAACTTTGATACAGCTGATAAGGCAGTTGATCGTTGGAACGTGTTTGAGAAGCACCACGAGAAACAGGCGGGTGTGTTGCCCTTGCAGCATAAAGATCGTTTGCGTGTCACATTCCTTGGCGGACTCGAGGGTATTGGCGAGAAGAACATGATGGTTCTCGAGTTTGATAACGAGGCAATCATCGTTGATAGTGGTTTTGATCTCTCGGTAGATCTGCCAGGTGTGAACTACGCCATCCCTGCGACACAGTATGTTGAGAGTATCAAGCATAAGGTAAAAGCCTATGCGATTACGCACGGTCACATGGATCACATTGCGGCATTGCCGTATGTGTTTGAGCATTATCCTGCACCGATCTTCTGTGCCAGCCACTTCACAAAAGGCATGATCGAGAAGCAGTTTGAAAACATTAATCAAGAACGTGGTACCGAGCTTGAGCCAGAGATTATTGTGCTCAACATGGACGACCACGAACGACATGTGATTTCACCACACTTTACGATCGAGTTTGTACGTATTACGCACTCAATCCCTGATTGTTCGACACTTGTTATTGAGACACCAGTTGGTCGTGTGATTAACACGGGTGACTTCCGGCTTGATCCAGAACCACTTGATCACCATCCATCAGATATAACTCGCTTGAAGCAACTAGGCGACGAGGGCAAAACGCTCCTCCTGATGCCTGATAGCACCAACGCTCGCTATCCAGGTAGAACGCCGACCGAACACACGTTGCAACAAAGCTTCCATGATATCTTTGAGCAGAGTCGTGGGCGAATCTTTGTGGCTATATTCTCCACCAATATGAACCGTGTTCAGATGATCATTAACTCTGCAGTTGCCGCCGGCAGAAAAGTCGCCTTTGATGGCCGCGGTATGATGCAGGTGAGTGAGATTGCGGTACGCACTGGTAATCTAAAGATTCCAAAAGGGTCTGTGGTTGCAATGCGTGAGGTGGCAAACGTAAAAGACGACCAAGTTGTGGTTGTCTGTACTGGTGGGCAAGGCGAGCCAAATGCTGCCTTGCAGCGAATGAGTATCGGAGAGCACAAACATATTAAGCTCAAGCCAGAGGACACTGTCATTGTCAGCTCATCCCCAATTCCAGGTAACGAGGTGCGTTACCAGCAGATCGGTAATGATCTCGCTGAACTCGGCGTAACATTGTTCAGGCAAGTGACACGTGACCTAGACGGCTGCGGGCCACTGCACGTATCTGGTCACGCTAACCAAGAGGAGTTGACCGAGATGGTCGAGATGACCAAACCTAAGTATGTGCTACCGATCCACGGTGGCATGCTCGACCGTAAATATAATGGTATGGCGGCAAAGAATGCCGGGTTGACTGACGATGATGTTATTCTTGCTAAGAATGGCTCAATGATTGAGTTTGACGCTAATGGCAAGATGTACGATGCCGGCGATGCACCCGCTGGAGCAGTACTGGTTGATCAAACTGGTGCAGTAGTACCTGGTCTGGTCGCTAAAGATCGCCTGTTGATGAGCGAAGAGGGTATGGTTGTGGTGATGTTGACCGTTGATAAAAAGTCTGGCCGATTACTGACAAGTCCTGACATCATTACGCGCGGGTTTATATATATCCGCGACAATACCGAGCTCATGGATGGTCTCCGTGCTGAGCTTAAGCGAGCGGCTGCGCAGCGCTTTAGTCGTGTAGACCTCGATCGCTTCAAGCAAGAGCTGAAGGACCACATCAGCCATTACCTGTATGAGCACACGCGACGTTCACCAGTACTGATCCCAGTAGTGAACGTGATTGGTGGTAATGGTCGCGGTACAGCACGGCCAAAGCCAGAAGCTGACACCGGTAGATAGCTCGCAAAAGTAGTCAAAAAGTGTTGTAAATTTTAAATGCTTATGGTATACTACTAGATATGGCAAAAAGAAAAAAGTCCACCAAGAAGGGTAAGTCAAAGGCGAAGTCTGCGGCAAAAGCAACGCACATTCTGCCGGCTGGCTGGTGGCAGCAAGTAGTCAGTGTGATTCTCGGTTTGTCCGGGGTACTTTTACTACTTGCAATCTTTAATCTTGCAGGGCCTGCGCCACTGGCTTTGCTTGAGTTCGCCCGTAACTTGTTTGGGTATGCAGCATTCCTGATCCCCGTTGTGCTGCTTACCCTGACAGTGCAGAAGTTTCTGACAGAAGAGAATAGGCTCCCTGGCAGCGTATATGCTGGGGCGCTTATTTTTATCTCATCGCTCGCAGCCTTCATTCATCTGTTTGTTGATCCTCTCAATGAGACGTTGGTTATAAATGAGGGTCGTGGTGGTGGTATGGTCGGGGCTGGCATCGACAACTTTCTTGGTGGTTTCCTCAGCCAAATTGCCGCTGGGGTTATCCTCTTTGCGCTGATCTTGCTCTCTTTACTATTTGTACTTAAAATTCCGGTCAAAGACGTCTTTAAGGCCTTCTTTAGCATCTTCAAGCAAGAGGAGGCGGCTGACGGCTTAGCTGCCGAGAAAGTTAAGGATGACAAGATACACTCAAAATCTGTTGAGGACATAAAACTCAACACAGGTGTCGCTATTGAGGATCAGCAAAAAGATGCCGGACAGCCCAAACTATCCTCAATGCGCAATAGCGTCGTACAGGATAAGGCTGAGGAGAGTAAAGATGCACTGACTATGGCAAGCGATCCGAACTGGAACTTACCAGAGCTAGAGCTGCTCAGTAACAAGCAGAGCAAAGCGGATCCAGGCGACATTAAGCACAATGCACAGGTCATTAAAGACACACTTCAAGACTTTAAGATTGATGTTGAGATGGAGGAGGCTAACGTTGGACCGAAGGTAACGCAGTATACGCTGAAGCCACCGGCTGGTGTACGACTCTCTAAAATCACAGCACTCGATGGTAACGTAGCACTTAGTCTTGGGGCAGAGGCTATTCGTATCGAAGCACCTATTCCTGGTAAACGAGCAGTTGGTGTTGAGGTTCCGAATAAGAAAGCTGCAGACGTAAACCTCAGAAGTGTTCTTGAGTCCCAGCCGTGGAGTAAGACTAGCTCGTCGCTTAGTTTTGCGATTGGTAAAGACATCTCTGGCCATCCAGTTATTGGCGAGCTTGAGACGATGCCGCACCTACTGATTGCAGGTCAAACGGGCTCTGGTAAATCAATAATGGTAAACACACTACTTACAAGCTTACTGTACCGCAACTCACCAGCCGACCTCAAGTTGATCTTGGTCGATCCAAAGCGTGTTGAGTTAACGCCATATAACAACATTCCACATCTGTTAACTCCAGTGATTGTTGAACCCGAGAAGTGTATCTCAGCACTCAAGTGGGCAGTGAATGAGATGGAGCGACGCTACTCACTGCTCTCAGAAAAGGGTAAACGGAACATTCAGGGCTTCAACGAGTCAAACAAAGATGACCGCATGCCATATATAGTTATCGTCATCGACGAGCTCTCGGATCTTATGATGTTGGCTGCCCGTGATGTCGAGGCACTCATCGTGCGAATAGCCCAGAAGGCTCGTGCTGTCGGTATACACTTGGTCCTTGCGACTCAGCGTCCGTCCGTCGACGTGATCACCGGCTTGATTAAAGCTAATATTCCTGCCCGTATTGCCTTCACTGTGGCCTCGCAAGTTGATTCACGCACCATTATTGATCAGATGGGTGCCGAGAAGTTGCTGGGTAAAGGTGATCTCTTGATTACCACACCGTCACATCCGAAGCCACGGCGTGTACAGGGTGTGTTTGTAAGCGAGCATGAGGTGACCAAGGTCATGAACTTTATAAAAGACCAGCGAGAGCCGGATTATAACGACGAGATAATTACACAACCAGTCCAGATTGGCAAGGGCGGTGTAGTTATGGATTCTGACACGGGGTCTGATGACGCGATGTTTAAAGACGCTGTACAGGTAGTAGTCGAGAGTGGTAAGGCCTCGGCCAGCTTACTGCAGCGTCGACTACGTATTGGCTACGCCCGCGCAGCACGCCTAGTTGAAGACATGGAGGAGCAGGGGATTATTGGTCCTGCAGACGGTGCGCGTCCACGCGACGTGCTCGTCTCGAGTATCGACGACGTCTTTGGTGGTTCTGACGGATCTAGACAATCTGAAGAAGTTGAGGAGTAGCTATGCAAAAGGGTGCGTCGCTACTGCTGATCTATGCGGCATCGTGGTGCTATGTAATTGCTTCATACTACCACCTTTCTCTTAAGCAGTGGTCTTTTGGTAAAGCTATGATTATTGCCTTGCCACTTGTAGTCGTTGAGTACACACTCTCGTTGCATGGAAATAAACAATCAAATTCGTTTCTTTCTCCGTTGCAGATACTGATATTCACCTTCATTTGTTATGTCGTTAATATTTTAGTCCTGAATGTACTTGTCCTAAAACAGCCAATCAGTCCTGTGCGCGATGCAATTGCGGTTGCGCTTATTGTTGCCGCAATTGTGGTTAGCACAAATACTCGAATAGGCTAGAAGCTTTTGTTTAACGGTGTTGAGTAGTTCATAATTTTGTACATGGCAGGTAGTACGATAGGTGAGCTATTTAGAGTTACGACATTTGGTGAATCGCATACATCAGCAGGTGTTGGCGCTATTGTTGATGGATGTCCAGCGGGCATACCGCTTTCGGAGGAGGACATTCAGCCAGATTTAGATAGACGAAGGCCCGGACAAAGTCGCCTTACGACACAGCGCAAAGAGTCGGACGAGGTGACCATACAGTCTGGTGTTTTCCGTGGGGAGACCACGGGTGCACCAATAAGTCTTTTTATACCAAACACCGATGCTAGACCTGGTGCATACGAGAAATTTAAGGACAGCTATCGTCCAAGTCACGCAGACTACACATATGAGGCAAAGTACGGTGTTAGAGACTATCATGGCGGTGCTAGAGCATCTGCACGAGCTACGGCAGCAGATACTGCCGCTGGGGCGATAGCAAAATTAATAGTTCCACAGGTTTCGTTCACCGCGTACGTAAAGCAAATTTACGATATCGTGGCAGATATCCCAGATGACGTTACGCATGATCTCGTTGAGTCAAGTGAAGTACGCTGCCCAGATCCGTTTGCAACCGAGAGGATGGTAGCCCTGATCGACCTCATTAAACGACGGCGTGACTCGGTGGGTGGCATTATTGAAATGCGTATCTCGAACGTACCTCCAGGTCTCGGTGAGCCAGCATTTGATAAGTACGATGCCGATCTTGCAAAAGCTATCAAAGGAATTCCTGCAGTTAAGGCGGTAGAGTTTGGACTGGGCTTTGCTGCAGTCAGGTTACTTGGTAGTCAGCATAACGACCCGTTTTATATGGAGGGCGATCGAGTGCGGACACGCACAAACAACTCTGGGGGTGTTCAAGGTGGGATAACCAATGGCGAGGATGTGGTGCTGAGGGCTGCTATTAAGCCAACACCAACGATTGCTCACGAGCAAGAAACCGTGACTAATACTGGTGAATCAACGACCGTATCTGGTACTGGCAGGCATGATGTCTGTGTGCTACCGAGAGCCGTACCAATATTTGAGGCACGTGCTGCGATTATTACTGCTGATCATTTTCTACGGAATCGATCAGCTCGAATCTGAATTGACGAACAGGGGTGAGTAAGGTATAATCTCAGGTACATTATTAACTCAAGCGTGCAGTGTGAGTGCACGCCGTCAATCAGCTGGTTGACGACCGAAAGGAGTATCACTTGGAGAA
>JAGQNU010000108.1 GCA_020427905.1 Candidatus Saccharimonadota bacterium
TGGCTAATGGAGTTGTTGTGGTGAGGCAATTTCTAAAATTACCCTAATATCCATTAGCGAGAGAGACTTATGTGTGAGGTGGAGTTTTTTGGGAGGTTTTATTAACCGAATGTACAAAGATCTATGGTACGTGTAATCTTCAATCCCACGACTGACTATCAGGTAGCTGACCTCGAGTTAGTATGCTACTGATTGTATGTTAAAGTTCGCTCAACAAACAGTTACTCGCTAAGCTCTTTGGCGGTGATGCGCCAATACTGCCCTGCTCGTACCGCAACCACCTCTTTGTGAATATCTGCATACTCCATAAGGTGTTGCTCTAGGGTGAACCGGCCCTGCTTAAGATCAAGATCGCTCTCGATCTTGCCCATCCGAAACCGCACATTAGTGTCCGCAATACGTTCATCCAATATGTCGCCTCGCAGTGCTGGCTCGACCGTCTGGTTCCACACCTCTACTGAATATAGATGGAGGTATTTACCAAACCCACGTGTTACCACTACTCCGCCTGCAAACTCTGCTCGAATCTCCGCCGGTATAGTTAACCGACGCTTGTCATCAAGCTTTCTTTGGAAGTAGTCTACTGTGGCCATAGATTTTATTAATGTTTGTTTGTGGTTAGATAGCTTGTTTTTTAGCTACCCACTTTTACCCACTAGACATAGTCTACTACCCACAGCTACCCACTGCAAGTCTTTTTTTAGACATTTTCTTGGAGACTGTGCAAAAACACGTTAGAACATACAGTTTTCCACAGTTTTGTGGACAACTACTCCATGGAGAGGACGGTCTGATTTGCCTCGAGCCACCCCTCTAGGGTGCCACCATCAAGGTATTGACCTGCTGCTTCAAGTACGTTGAGCACCCCACCAGCTTGTGTGTATCTGTTAATCGGCTCAGTTATGTAATACTCCCCTTCGTGATTCTCGTGAGAGTATGCAACCACCTCGCTCAGCAAGGTTGGGTTCATCACATACTTACTAACGTTGATAAGATTGCTTGGTGCTTCACCTGCGACAGGCTTTTCTACAATTTGCTCAAACCTACCTTCGCTGTCAATCTGGAGTACACCATACTTCGAGGTCTCACTGTCTGGAACTTTTACACCCAGAAGTGCCGAATCACTGCCAGCACATTTAATCAACCGTGCAACCTCACTGCTGCTGTCAGGATGGTAAATAAAATCGTCACCCATCAGAACTACCGCGCCTGGCGAGCAATCGTATGCCTCTGCAGCCAAAGCTACTGGGATCGCGGTTCCATACTTTCCATTTTGCGGCTGAGTTACGTAGTGAAATGTAACGTTGCGTGGCGGTAGTATTTCATCCAGTAAATTGGGTTTCTCAACAGATATAAGATAATCCTCGAGCATTATGTTTCTACCATAATAATTCTGGATCTGTGTCGATTGCTCACCGACCACAAAAATAATGTCGTTGATTCCGGCCTTAATGCAATCCTCAACTACATAATCAACGATTGGACGATTTCCAATTGGTAACATACACTTTTCAATTGATTTTGTAATTGGAAGTCTTCTGGTTCCCCAACCTGCTACCGGAATAATTGCTTTCATGAAACTATGAGTCCTCTTCTATGATTTTCTGTATATCATCAAACGTGCTAACGATTGGCACCCGATCAGGAACATCACCAGGCTGTACAATATGACGCCTATCGATACAATAGCCCTGCACTTGATCTGGCAAACCATTAAACGCTACTGCCTTGTCGTCAACCAACGTCAACTGGCGCACTTCGATTGATTCACCGCCATCGAGAGATAACTTAAACATCGTACCGTGTTGCCAGCTACGAATCAAATCAGATTTATGCGGTGAGGCGCAAACGATATACGGTCTATCCGCCAACCCCGAGAACCGCAACTTCATCATTTGCCACTCCCTGTCACCAAAGGTAATAAT
>JAGQNU010000109.1 GCA_020427905.1 Candidatus Saccharimonadota bacterium
TCAGGAGTTATATCATCTCTAAGCGACAAACTATCGTACGTCTTGATGCAGTATATCCAGAATTTAAAAAGCATTTTGACAGTCTCGTGAGCGAGCAGCAGACCCAGGAGGAGATCGACACCTTCTATACCGGTATTGTTGAGTCACTCGGCTTCTATAAATTACTCAAGCTCAGTAGCACCGATACATTTGAAGGAGTCTACAAGAGTATTAGTGACACAATCTTTAAAATGCGCTATCTACAGATAGATCTCTACATACCGTTTGCTATGAATGTGCTTCGTTATCATAAAGAAGGTGGTATTTCTGACGAAGAGTTGGTCGAGGTGTTTAAGCTGATTGAGACATACTTCTCTCGCCGTATTGTTGCCGGGATCGCCACAACTAGCGTTGACCGCTACCTGGCATCACTTCATAAAGAGATACGCACATTCCAGAAGGCTGATACGGAGGCTCGATACGTTGATGTCTTAAGTTACATTATGCTTAATCGCGTCGGACAGACTCGCATGCCAGACGATACCGAGTATGAAAACGCAATACGTAACCGCGAGGCGTATTATCAACGTAACTCGTTCTTGATATATGTACTGACTGCCGCCGAGAGAAAGACTAAAGATGCAGTACATACGCTAAAACAGATATCTAGCGGGCTTCGATTATCGGTGGAACATGTTATGCCTCAGTCTCTCACGAGTCGGGAGTGGCAAGAGATGCTTGGCGATGAGTATGAACGTATCCACAAAGATTATCTTCATACGCTGGCAAACCTTACGCTAACAGGCTATAACTCTGAGTACTCCAATAGGTCATTTTTAGATAAGATGCATTTGAAGGTGAAAGATAAAAAGACGGGAGACGTACAGCAGGTTGGTTTTGCGGACAGTACCTTACCGATAAATGCCTGGATTGCACGCAGAGAGACATGGGATGAGCAAACGCTTAAGGAACGTCAGAATTGGTGGGTAGAAAGACTCTCTGAAACGTGGCCGCTGCCCACTACGAGCTATGAGCCAGTCGAGAAGGATACCTCAATCAACCTGCTTGAGGCAGAGGATCTCAAGGGTAGAGAGATCAGATCAATAGAGGTATTTGGTGAGAAGAGCTCTGTAAGCACCTGGGCTGAGGCATTGGACGTTGTTGTTGAGTCGATCTACAACCGAAACCCTGGCTTTATTGAATCGATTGATCAGGATGATTGGCTCCCGAAGTACATAAAAAAAGATCAAACTGCTTTCAACATTAGTGCCGAGATACTGGACACAGGCTACTACGTCGACACCGGTAACAACACAAACACAAAGCTGCGTATCATAAAGGCACTCGGTAGACTGTTTAATATCCCACTCGAGGACATCAAAGCTGAGCTTACTGTTGAGGCAAATACTGATGTCGAGGCTGCAGAGTAGTGCGTTACCTGACGAGGGCGTCACAGAATGGGTGAGATGGGGATCCGGCTGGTATGTATCGATAAGGGGGTGTATCAAGCATTCTTGGTTAACAATGAGTATCCCTGTGATTTTGTTGAACTGTTTGTTGCAATCAGTCACCGTGAAGGTGGGCGCTGGTGGTCGTATTTGGGCCGGTGGTGGATCCTCTCGCCAGTAAAACCTGGAGATAAGGTACACATCGGTGATATGCACCCGTCATCCAAAGACGTTAAGACGAAGATATATATTGACGCAAAGATTCGTAAACCGACACGAATAGTTGATTGTTTTGAGGCAACAGTGCCGCCTGCCTCAAAGCTAAAAAAGGCCATTGGTAGCGAGCACTGGATCGATCTAAAGCCACGGGCAGATAAGCGTGGTATCAAGAAGTCAATCAAAGACATCCGACTGAATATGAAGGACCGCTATGAGTATGTGAAACAGCGCTATCAGCAAGAGATTGACGGTATGAGCCCTGACGAGCGACTCGAGTCGCTAATCACTGATCAACGAGCGGATAATAGCCTGGTGCGTGAGCTGGAGCAGTTTAAGGCACTTGAGGAGGCTGTGGCAGATGGGGTCGACCCAAAGACAATCAAAGACGCCCGGCACCAATCATATCTAGAGTGGTACATCGAGGACTTCGGTCTCTCGCAGTGATCGCCTATGGGTCAGGATGATCCATGCCTCGTATTTGGTATACTGGGTATATGCTTATTTTTGTACATGTACTTTCAATCGCGGCGGTCTATACTGTTGGTGTTTTGACGGGTGCATATGTGATGCGCTCCATGCAAAAAGAGTTTGAAAAGCGCGGTATCTCGACCGTTCCGACAAAAGGAGATGCTAAAAAGATTCTAAATTTAGCTGAGAAGCAAGGTAAAATCACGAACGATGACGTCCAGGCACTACTGAAAGTCTCAGATTCAACTGCCCAACGATATCTCAGTACGCTTACACATCAAGGTAGCCTACACAGACAAGGTAAAACTAAAGATATCCATTACACCCTCATAAAAAGTTAATCGGGTCATCCCAAATGACCCGATTCCTCAGATGAGATTACTAGTGTTTAGGACATGTCGCGCTGTGTGTGGACATGTTCACAAGCTTCACCACTAGGAACAGCATCACTCACACAGACTGTTACGACAACTTGATGCCCCGCTTTACTTGCACGCATTTTGAGGGGGCCGTTACCACAACGGTCCAGAAGCTCTTGTAGTTGTTCTTTCTTGTTCTCTACATCAACGTCATGCTGTTCGACAGAATTTGATGCAAGGGTTTGAAGAGCAGCTTGAAATTCCTCAACAGAGTGGATGTGTTGCCCCATGAAACGGATTGAACCTGTTACGTCACCACCATTAAGCTTATCTATATTTGTAAATAAGTCTCCGAGGCCAGTCTCAAGTATATCTTTTGGTATATCCATAGCTCGCTCTGCGACAGTGTTTGCTGCGTCTTCAGCGACCTCTACTGCTTTTTGTAAGTGAATTGCGTTTGGACACGTTGCGCACGCACCGAGCTCAAACTCTGGTAATACCTCAAAATCTTCGACTGCCATAATACCATAATTATACACTAAAGTAGCGTAAACAACAACATAATACCGTGACACCTTATAGACAAAATTATGAAAAGTGATAAAATTGATACTCTATGTTTGAATTTTCACCACAAACTACTGATGATGAGCAGGATTCTACCCCTGTCACGCCTTCGCTTTATGGCTCGCACACTGAGCAGGTACCGTACGTGATAACAGATGCATCACAGCACGAGGTGCAAGGGTCTGATCGCGAGCAATTTCACCAATTTGAGGGCTAGCGCCTGTATGCGAGCAATGTCTGGTGTCGGGGTAACCTCCGTTACTGCTCAAACGTTGCAGTTATACGTTTTAGAATCTCGATGACACTCTCGAGGTTATCTGACTCAAGCTCTGATAGTTCAGTTTGACCAACATCTGGTAGCCCTATATCAACAGGGTCACCAAAGGCATCTGTTACCTCAAGAGTACCCCAATCACAGACAGTCACATTATGTGTCCGTAGGATTTCACCCCGGATCTTAGCGCGCGTTGTTTGCGGTGGTTTCAGGGTAGCGCGGGTCACATCAGAGTCACGGACCGTATTAGCGAGCAGGTGTTTTTTGCGTAGCAAGTAACCACTACCCTCACGAACGTCACGTACTATACCAGCATCACCGGTGATCTGATACAAGTCGTAGCGGAGGTCAGTGGCCTCAGCATAGACATCGGTTGGTGTTCGATGTATACCAAAATGAGAGTCCTTTTTGAGCGAGCGGCGGATAAGTGCAATCTTTGCCGCCCAATCAGCTCGGTCACCAAGGATCTCAATCTCCTGCTCACCTCTGGTAACTGCTTTAAAGTCATCGCAAAACTTGTAAAGTTCAAGTGCGGCTTTGTAGTACTCATCCGGGATTTCAGCCTAAGTCTCGAGCGGAAGCGTGTCAAGAAACAGCTCCGCGAGCCTGTGCTGAAAGTCGATAGCATCTAAATGAAAATCGTTAAAGTCTGGGTCTCCATCTGCTGTTAGCCTCAAACGGTTAGTATGTCTGGCGTATGAAAGAGCTGCGTCGTCGTTCCAAATAAGCGGTTCATCGAGCCCAGTAGCAGTCAAGGCATGGACAAGTGCCACGCCGGCAATGCGCTGGTGCGTTGCCCAATCAGAGATGTTGACGTCACTACATCGTACCTCAAAACGTGGTGTACCTTCAGTGCCGGAGAGTCTGAACATACTGCCCGCATAACCGTACGCCTCTATCTCCTTAAGTCCACCGACTTTTTGAGCAAACTCAAAACGATCTGCTGTTACCATTCCTGCACCCGTGACAACAGAACGCGTTGTAAGATGACCCATTATCGCCAAGGTAAACTGACGCCGCAGTACATCGTCATATGCAATTTGATCGATCAGACCGTAGTTGTCATGGCAAGCTTTTCTGTTACCGTATGGATCACATACTCGTCGTTGCGTGCGAACATGTACCTCTCTACCCAGCTTTTTTGAGGTTCTAGCTGCATAGTCGCGTACGATTTTACGAGTGATCTCATCATTTGCACGAGAGTAGACAACCGCTTCAGCTGGTGTCCGACACTCCGGTGTTACTACCTCAAGGTTTGTTAAGTGTTTGGACTCGGGACTACGACCAGGATAAATACGGAAGCCGTTCTCATAAAAAGTATTACAGCTTGTCTCAGCTAGCGGCGCAAATGTTTCTATCTGTCTTACGAGATCATAGGGCTCATCCATGCAGCCGCTGTGATCGGTCATGATGCCTTTCTCTTCTTCAACTCCATATGCTCGCGGGAATATAGTATCTGGTGGTTCCATCACAGTCCTTTTATCGCACTGTACAGTATTCTGGGAACCTTTGCAATATACAACGCTTGTGGTATAATAATGACATGGAGCACACGCTCTGGGTGTCGGTTAGCATCAAGTGACTATGACACCCACCGAAACAGCACTGCCCAAGGCACCGGTTAAACTTAGACAAAGATCAAGTACCTCCGTGTAAGCAATAAGCAGATCGCACACTAAGGCGATTATGTAAAACACTTACGCATGGGGTACTTTTTTGTACCCACAAATATGCAGAAAAGGGGAGAAATGAACAGAAATATTTATCCAATGCGCCACAACGTAGTGAGAAAAATAGCACTCGCAACCGCATTATTGCTCGGTGGAGCAGCGTTGAGCAGTTGCTCCTGGAACGATCTTAATCCATCGGGCTCAGCAACACACTCAGCAGATTTAGACGCAGGGGCAACACAGGAGATTCTTGCCAACTATCCTGATGCAACCAATATCAAGGTAACGCATGCTGATGACAACCCAAACTACATGTCGTGGGATCTTGAGGATGGTACACACTGCACTGCGTTTGCATCAATGACCCAGAACAAAGGTCGCACACCAGGTAGCTTAATTAGTGTGCCATATTGTCGCGAGGCTTAGTTTGTAGCGTAGTCTACATCGAGACGAAACGGCAGCTTGGTGGAGCCGCGTCGCATACACATCTCTAGTCCACCGCTACCCTGGAGTGGCGTGAAACCAGCGGCAGTAAATGCCGCTGGTATTGTATTGCCGGTATAGCCCTTATACAGACGTGTGTGTCCACCACGCAAATAATCGCATAAAAAGTAGCCACCTTCAGCAACGCGATCAACAGCAAGTTCAAGTGCTGCTAACGGATCGTAAAAATGGGCAAAAGTGTGCTGGCTGACGATAACATCGTACTCGCCCGACAGTGCTCTATAGGTGTCAGGGTTCTCAGCGTTCCCGACGACGTACACATCGTCCGTTAAATCACGTACTTGTTGTTGTGTTGAGCTGAGCTGGCGGTAATCGTGTAGGCTTAACCCATGCGCATCATGGCCCTCATTGAGGTGTCGAATGACAACACCAGCTGCGCCGCAGCCTATATCGAGTAGTCGCACGGGTCGACCAAATTCAGTGCGAGCACTGCGTACAACCTCGTCTGTTCTGATACTGTGCGGAAACGATCCATATTGATAGCTTGCTGGCACGCCGGTGTGTGCATAGCCGCGTACACGGTGGTGTGACCGATCGATACGCTGCTGTATGCGTTCAGGCCTCCGCGTATATAAATACTCTGTTGCTGACGTGAGTTTCATAGCGACAGAGTATACATATGTACACATATCTATGCTACTTATGCTTGCTGAGAGCTTGGTGAGGTTGTACAATCTCGATCATGAAGACACCTCCTACTGCACACGAAGCATGCGCCGTTGCGCGATCAGCTAACGCTGAAACGAGTACCCTTATAGCTCATGAGCACCCCACTATGACACTGGACGAATGGCGAGAGAGGATTAATGAGCAAGTTGGAGGCGCCTTACTAACATTTGCATATGTCATTGACCGAGAGAGTAGCGATGGGGTATCTCAATGCAGCTCAGTACGCTGGGAGGAGATAAATCGGTATGGCTATGATGCCGAAGATAATGCGTTTGTTATTGCTACCGCAGATCTTGTAACTGAAGGTTTGTGCAGCGCACTCAAAGCACTGGGCTATAACACCCGTCACATGAGCCAAAAAGTCCGAGATATCGACACTCCATCCAACGAGGATCCTGATATTTACAGATCCGAGATTGTGATTGATTGGTCTCAGCCAGCTGAAGTCCCTGAGGTGACAGGTTAAATCGTGGGCGAGCGGCTTACTGTTACTGAGTACGCAGCATCTCCAGAGGTGGCAGACGATTGTAGTGAGATTATCGCGTTGGCACAATCACACATAGAAGAGGCAAAACGTAAACAAATGCGTAGTACCATGTTCTTCCACTGGATAGACCTAACGGCCGTAGCGCCTGCGGAAGCAGAAGAGGTTGCATGTCACATAGATAGTCTCATGAATGATGCCCAAACGATCCTTACCGAGGAGGGATATACCGTGTCACATAACTCTAATCCACATGGTGAGGACAGGCCGTTACCAACAATGCAAGATGTGTGTTTTTACACGACCAAGATAACGATTAATTGGTAGAGTAGTTTGTATGGCAACGTTTGAGGCATCAGGACCATGTTCACTCGGTGAGTACGAGGCGTGGGAGCAGTATCGCCTTCAGGGACAACAGTTGGTTGTTGGTGAGGAGTATATGTTTATGATGCGTCTTAAAAGAATGGTTGCGGGTCGTCAGGCTGGCAAGCACCTGACTCGATTAACGCAGATTCATCCGTCTGACAGTAGCGTGTACACGGTTCGATTCGATTTGATCCACGACGCCACAAAACACTCCGTGGTTGATAATTTGCAGTTTGATCTCCATGACGGACGCATTGACCTGTTTGCGACATCTCTCACAACCGACATTTTAAAGACACCACTCACCGGCGGATACTTTCGCGGCGATTTTGAAATGGGCGATGGGACTGCGCTGTCAGAGCAGCTTGCAGGTACACTACCACAACTGGTGTAATAGTTTGTAGCGAGTATGCTACACTCAATGTGAGTATAAGGAGGGGTGAGGATGGACGACAATCAAACGCTCGAGATAGATGGCAACGAACCATCTGATTCAAAACAAAAGAGGGCAAATGTGAAAAAGGACAAGAAGCCGGTACCAAAGTGGCTACTCTGGCTACTCGTACTCGTATTACTGCTTGGTGTCGGTGCTGGCGTGTACTACTGGCAACAGCAAACAGTGACGGAGCAGAGCAATAAGATCACAACGCTCGAGGCGCAGAATGCAAAACTGAAAAAGCAAGTCAAAGATCTTAAGTCTGACTTAAGCGATGCTGAGAAGTCTGCCGAAGAGTCGACTGGGCCGAGTGATGACGACTTAGCAAATATCCAAGCAGCGATTAGTACGGAGAACTACGCTGCACTTGAGGGTTATATGGCTGATAGTGTCACAGTGATTCTAGCTGCATCAGAGGGCCTTGGTGAGCGGACGCCTGTACAGGCTGTGGCTGATCTCGCCTATCTCAGCGATGCGGACACGCCGTGGGACTTTGCACTTGATTCGGCAACACTATCAGGTTGGGCAAGTGGCGGATATGGGGTGTACTTTCCAGACGGTGCTCTCGTAGGGCGCTCTGCTGATGGATACGTCGTATCGTTCCAGTTCAACGATGCTGGTGATATTACGGATATCTTCTTTACTGGCAGCGACGAGCTGCTTTAAGTAAGGTGGAGCACGTCTTCTGGCGTGAGAGTCTCTTTGAGCTCGGCGAGGCGCTCTGTTTGTGATACAACGTGCCGTGCAACCGCTTGACCGTGGAGTTGTGGGCCCATATGTCCGACGGAGCCATCCTCATACGTTTCAATAATATGGAAGAGATCTCCAGCTTGGCTACGTATGTTCTCCTCAATAAATAACTCGTCTGATGCAAACATCAGACAACCTAACATGATCCCTTTCTCTCTCAAACCCATAAGGATGTGTCGTATGTTACTGCTTGCAACTGCAAGACCCTCTGCGAGTGTACGTGCAGGATTCCTTAAGAAGTAGTCGAGTGCCTCAAGCGCCATCCGTGCCTCATTCTCCTCACGAAGTGTTGAAAGGTGTGGTAAAAACTCGCGTTGGAAGAAGCCTGGAGCTCGTTTAGCGAGTGTAAACAAACTGTGGTCCTCAAGGCCTGCGGATGCAACAAAAACGATGCTTCGTATTTTGCTTGGATCGTACTCAGCCATGAGCGCAGCAATAAACCCACCCATAGAGTGGCAGGCGAGGTCAACTTTGTCCGACTCGGTGTACTGACAGGTGTGATCAATAACTGCACCGAGTGTACGCCTGGCAAGTAGCTCTGGGTGTAAGATATTTGCAGGATGGAAAGTTTCTGCCACAGAGATATCTCTGATAGGACGATATGTGGCTGATGGACGTCCGAGTTGAACAGTACCTTCACGAGGCCGTCTGTAGGCAGGCTTTACGCCACCATATCCAGGTACCCATAGGATTGGGGTCGGATCTAATACATCAGATGCAAGCTCTGGTTGCTCAATGGTAGAGCGAGTTTTCGCAACAATTTTGCCATCTTTTGATCGCATAACGTAGACATCGTGGCGCGATAGATCCGTTCGGATCAGCTGTGGGACTTCAAGCTCTTCTGGGTCTGCACCCGGTGCAATTCTGGCTGCCTCTTGTACGATTTCTTGACGAACCATATAATCCTTTACATATATCATAAGTGTTTTGTTATAACACTGTCAAAATTACAGATGTGTTCTGGTATACTTGTATGTAATGAAACTCACAAAAGAAGAAGTCTTAAAGTTGGCAAAATTGAGTCGTCTGCAGTTGACTGATGACGAAGTTGAAAAGTATCAAGAGGAGCTGAGCGCGATTCTGAGTTATGTGCAGCAGCTAGAGTCGGTAGATACTGAGGGTTTAAAGCCAACGTATCAAGTGACGGGCCTGACAAGCCAGGACGACAACGCCACACGTGAGGACGAGGAGACTGAGCAAGTTGCGCATGAAGAGCTCATGAAGAACGTGCCATCTTCAGATGGGCGACACATCAAAGTGAAGCGGATGGTCAAGTAATGGAGTGGAAGCCACTAGATCAACTCGCAGCTGATGTGCAATCAGGGGCAACAACTGCTTCGGAACTTGTTGATAAGTCGTTGCGGTTAATTGATGAGCACGACGAGTTTAATGCAGTGATTGCAACTACGGCAGATCGTGCTCGTGAACGCGCAAAGTATATAGACGCACGTGTCTCTAGGGGCGAGAGCATTGGTCGTCTGGCTGGTGTGCCATTTATTGCTAAAGATAACTTTTTGACATTTGGGTCTGAGACAACTGCCGCAAGCAATATTCTTAAAGGCTTTAATGCACCTTATCACGCAACAGCTATAAG
>JAGQNU010000110.1 GCA_020427905.1 Candidatus Saccharimonadota bacterium
GCTTTAAAGCCGTACACGCTGACGCCAAGCTGTAGCTTTCCATCCGGTAAGTACTCGAGGTGGTCAGGGACTGTTTTTTGAAGATATGCAAAAGCACCCTCGAGGTCTGTGCTCTCGAGACGGGTGAGTAGTTTAGCGCTTTTTATTGTGCCACCGAGCCTGTTCTGATCGAGCGGTTCATCGACTTCGACGAGAGCAGCTTCATCACTGATTTCTGAAATAGCTTCAGCACCATAGATCCGCTCAAGTTCAGCTACAGACAGTTTTGGCTGTCGTCCTAATATTGCAACCTGCATGTCACTAGTATACCTAAGTTTTTGATTAGGCCTGAACAATTTTTGACACCACTCAAAATATGAGACATAATAACCAATATCTAACGGGAGATCAATGATGGCCAGGAGACGGATTCAACGGGGTGCGCCAATGCAAGGGAGTGAACCACTTTATGATGCTGCAGGCGCGAGGAGGCGCAGGCAAGCAGAGCCTTCGTCAGCTCGTCGCATTCGTGAAGGTGTCTTCGATTTCCCACAACTTGGAGTGAGGTTGAAACCCTCACAGCGTCGTCTTCCTACACGAGAACAGCTATTGGAGCGAATGAGACTGCAGACAGTGCCAACACTGGAGACTATTGATGATATCGATGAGATTCATGAGACAAGCCGTCCTAGCGCCCCTGTGTACAAAGTAAGCAGTGAGTTACTAGGCACCATTGGAATAGCAGGAGCTCTGAAGGCGTCACCGAATATCGAGAAGACCGGTGTAAACGACGCGCTCGGTGCTCACTTTGATGAGTATCGACACATCGGTGCAGAGTGGACAGCCTGGAGAAGTGTAGTTGGTCATGGTGTGCTGCATGCTTGCTTCTTGAGTGATAAGCTGCTGGCTGAGTATGAAGAGACGGCACGAATATCCTCAGATGATGGCTTTGGTTGGTATCTCCAAGGACTAAGAAGTGATATTGGTGCACGTTGCATAAACGATCGTACGGTTACAACATACATGGGTAATTACGCCGAGGGTGACACATATTTGCTGTGGCACGGCAGTCTCGCTGATGGTGCAGCCAACCCTGGTGTGCACGCGTTTGATAGGGACGGCGAAGGAGTATACACAATACACGCTGCAGCAACGGACCTCGGTGATGAACTCCCTGCAGGTTTTACGCGCCTCTCGTAAAAGACAACTGGTATAATAGATTTCATTGATGAAGCCGTTTTTAAAGAAGCATTGGAAGTGGGTATTAAATGCCGTAACGCTGTTGCTACTCGGCGTTGCTATTTACCTGGTACGCAGTGACATACTTAACGCTCTCAGCGATTTGGCCAAGATCAATGCGATTGCACTGTTTTTGATTTTTCCACTGCAGATTCAAAACTATGCTGCGTATGCGCACATGTATCAGGAGCTTCTGAAGATTTTTGAACATAAACTGCCATACAGGCGCATGTTCAAAGTCTCTTTGGAGTTGAACTTTGTAAATCATGTGTTCCCGAGCGGGGGAGTATCTGGTTTTAGCTACTTTGCAGCACGCCTGAAGCCAATGGGCGTAAGCACTGCGCAGTCGACATTGATACAGACATTGCGGTTTGTGCTGACGTTTGCAAGCTTTGTCATACTGCTGTTTATTGGGCTATTCATGTTGGCCCTTGGTGGTAGCGCAAGTAATATGACGATTTTGATAACCTGTTCACTGTCGCTACTAACGGTGTTTGCGATCGTGGTTGGCGGGTATATTGTCAGTGATAAAAAAAGAATTCATGACTTTACACAGGCACTGGCGAAGTACGTCAATAAGGTGCTGCATATCGTACGACCTAAGCATCCAGAGACACTGAGCCTGAAGCGGGTGGAGAGGGTGTTTACCGAGACACACGAGAACTACAAGTTGCTCAGAGAGAAGTTCCCACAGATGCGTAAGCCATTCTTCTACTCAATGCTGGCAAATGTGACGGAGCTCTCAACCATATACGTCGTCTACATTGCGTACGGGCAGTTTGTAAATCCGGGTGCCGTTATCATTGCCTACGCACTCGCAAACTTTGCAGGATTGATTGCGGTGCTCCCAGGCGGCATTGGCGTCTATGAGGGTCTGATGTCAGCCGTACTTATCTCTGCTGGTGTGCCAGCGGGCCTGGCTATATCTGTGACGGTCATGTACCGTGTCATCAATATGGCACTGAGTTTACCTCCGGGGTATTACTTCTATCACAAAGCGTTAGCACTCAATAAATTGGGTGGTACACCTAACGACAAAAAAGCCGCATGACAGATGTCGCGCTTTCAGTATCAGACGCGCTCGGAGCGCTGAATGGTGTACTCGGCGAGACATTCCCGTTTATTGTTGTTGAAGGTGAGGTTGCCAGCTTCAAAGTGAAT
>JAGQNU010000111.1 GCA_020427905.1 Candidatus Saccharimonadota bacterium
ACGCAGCTGCTTAGAGGGCAACTTGAGGTAGCCCAGAAGCATAATCTACCTCTGAGTTTTCATGTCAGGAATGCATTTGCGGACTTCTGGCCGGTGTTTGATGAGTTCCAAGGTTTGACAGGCGTACTCCATAGCTTCACTGATACCCAGGAGCAGGTTGACGCGGCCCTAAAGCGAGGCCTCCTGTTTGGGATAAACGGTATCGCGACTTTTACAAAACAGGAGTGGCAGCAGGATGTGTTCCGGAATTTGCCGCTGGAAAAAATTGTGATAGAAACGGACTCGCCGTTCTTGACACCTCACCCTATCCGTGGTACAATCAATGAGCCTAGAAATGTGACATATATCACAAAATTTCTGGCGGAGTTGAGAGGAGAGACCACTGAGTCAATTAGACGCAGCACGACGACAAATGCACGAGGCCTTTTCGGGTTCTCCTGAGACGCGTGCCCAAAACTCTGCCGAAATACTTGAACTTACTCCTGTTAATTACGAGAGCACACCGCTTGATGGTGTCAAGCAACGCACTATGCGTGGTGCCATGCCTCTTGCAAACGTTGGCCAAGAGGCTCAGATGACGTCGATTGGTGAAGCCGACATTGATCGAGCTATTGCCGAGCGCGCCATGGCTGCCGGAGTCATTGCTGATCTGCGTGCCTACAAAGTACGGGAGCTGCGCGATGCTGCGTAAGACACTCGATATTATCCTTGGTAAGGATTTGGCGCAAAAGGTCTATGGCACAGTGCCAACCTTTACTGCTAATCAGCAATACAATAGGCTCGAGAGACAACTCATTGACCATGAGGCTGCTATTGGCGCTCGGATTTTGGGTCCCACACCAGCTGGTCGTCAGCGCCAGTTCTTTTGCATGGATAGCCATACCTGGATTTGGCACGAGACATGGAGGGATGAAAAGGGTAAAGCTCACGCCCAACACGTACAGTACGATGTACGCCATGACAGTATCCTGAAGCGTGTTAATGGGGGTAGTCCACGGCGCGTTACTGGCCAAGAACTTCGCAACTTTGACTACGCGGTCAGTCGCTACTACCAGGAAGTCGCCTCAGAGGTGTACGGCCGCACCGTTACTGCCTAACCTGTTACAATTGCTGCATATGAGTAATCCAATTTACCTTGATTACGCTGCAGCGACTCCCGTTGATGATGCTGCTCTCAAGGCTGCACAATTGTATCTGCAATCTGATTTCTATAATCCATCCGCGATCTATCAAGCTGCGCGTCATGTACGCGATACTGTTGAAGCTGCACGGGCAACCGTTGCTGATGTGCTCGGATGCCGAGATCAGGAGATATTTTTCACCGCTGGTGGGACAGAGGCCAATAACTTGGCAATAACAGGAGTGATGAGCCTGTATCCCGAGGCCAACTGCATTGTATCTAGTATTGAGCACGAGTCGGTACTTGAGCCCGCTGCGCAGTACAACCGTAAGCTGGCCCCTGTTACAGAGCAGGGTTTACTCGATCTCCCACAGATTGAGAGCCTGATAGACGATCACACAGCGCTTATAAGCGTGATGTATGCCAATAACGAGATAGGTACGATTCAGCCGATAAAACAGCTCACAGAGCTTGTAAATGCTGTTAAAACACAAAGATTAGCACGTGGCAACACTCTGCCACTGTATGTGCATGCTGATGCCTGTCAGGCTGCGAACTATCTCGATCTGCATGTTTCACGGCTGGGAGTAGATATGATGACACTCAACGGAGGTAAGATATACAGCTACAAGCAGAGTGGGTGTCTGTACGTCTCACGAGGTGTACACCTTACGCCTCTGATACGAGGTGGCGGTCAAGAGGTGGGCCTGAGAAGCGGAACTGAGAACCCTGCTGCTTTGATAGCTTTTGCGACGATGTTGCAAAAAGTTCAGAGTGAACGTAAAGACGAGTCAGAACGACTGCAATCACTACGCAATACACTTTCTGCGACACTATCGCAAAAAATTTCTCATACAGCGATCAATGGCTCCATGAAGCACCGTTTACCGAATAATCTCAATCTCACCTTCTCTGGTATAGATGGGGAGCGACTAGTGATGCAGCTAGATGAAGACGGCGTCCAGGCCGCAACAGGTAGTGCTTGTAGCGCGAGCTCTGACGAACCCAGTCATGTTCTACTGGCGCTCGGACTGAGCTCAGAGGAGGCATCTGCGAGTTTGCGGCTCACTCTCGGACGACAGACGACAGAGGCAGAGATTAATAAAGCTGCTCAGACCATTCAACGCGCCGTGCAGTTACAGAGGTAATTTGGTACAATAACCATAAGATGAGTAAGTTAACTCAAGTGGTGGTGGCTGTTGGTTGTGTTGTCGGCGCGTACATTGTGCTGATTAGCTTGTATTTACCAACCAGTGATCTACTCCAGAAGGCAGACGCGATTGTTGCTGTTAGTGGCGGCGATACCCAGGGCCGCACACAGCACGCAGTTGATCTCTATAAACAAGGTTATGCGCCACGGCTTATATTCTCTGGTGCTGCGGCAGACCCCAACAGTTCAAGCAACGCCAAAGTGATGATGGCCTCAGCCGCTGCGCGGGGTGTGCCCATTTCTGCCATAGAACTCGATGAGAACTCTCGTGATACAAAGGAGAACGCCGAGAAGACAAGAGAGGTACTTGGTACAGCACAGACGGTTATTTTGGTCACAAGCGACTACCATCAGCGCCGTGTTAATCGAGAGTTTCAAAAAGCCTTGGGCGATGACATTACTTTGATCAATTCACCCGCCAAAGATCGTCACTGGGGACGTAAAAGCTGGTTCTTGCACCCCTATGGTTGGTATATTTCACTTACTGAGCCAGCAAAGTTGGTATTCTCCTGGTTTAGTCTATGAGTAAGGTGTTTGTAGGAATGAGCGGCGGTGTGGATAGCTCCGTAACGGCAGCGTTGTTAGTAGCGGCTGGGCACGATGTTACCGGTGTGTTTATGAAGAACTGGGCTCAGGATCTACCTGGTTTTAAATGCCCGTGGCGTGAGGATCTGGCAGATGCCAAGCGCGTGGCGGTGCAGCTGGGTATCCCGTTTAAAGTCTACGACTTTCAGGATGAGTACAAGCACAAAGTAGTTGATTATCTCATCGAAGGCTACGAGCAGGGCATCACGCCCAACCCGGACATTATGTGTAATCAAGAGGTGAAGTTTAAGCTGTTCCTCGAGACAGCGCTGGCTGACGGGGCGGAGATGATAGCCACTGGTCATTACGCTCAGATCAAAGATGGCACGTTGCAGCAGGCGAAGGATGACAACAAAGACCAAACCTACTTTCTCTACCGTGTTACCGATGAGGCACTCGACAAAACACTGTTTCCACTTGGCGGTATGACAAAGCCCGAGGTTCGCGAGAAGGCCAAAGAGCTTGGACTCATCACTGCTGATAAAAAAGATTCTGTTGGCATCTGTTTTGTTGGTGAAATTGGCATCAAAGACTTCCTAAAAAACTATGTTCAGAGCAAGTCTGGGGACATCGTTGATACCGAGACAAAACAGGTGGTTGGCCAGCACGACGGTGCATTATTCTACACCATCGGCCAACGACATGGGCTAAACGTTGGCGGCGGCATGCCATATTACGTGGTTGGTAAGGATGTGAGTAAGAATGAGGTCTATGTAACGACGGATCTAAATAATGCGACGCTGTGGCAAAAAGAATTCACAATCACCAACGTACACTGGATCAGTGGTTCACCGACTAGTGATACACTCCAGGTCCGAACCCGACACCGCGCTCCACTGGTAGATTGCGCCATTAAGTTTGATGGCGACAATCTCACCGTCATACTCAAGGATGAAATAAGGGCCCTCACGCCAGGTCAGTCAGCTGTTTTATACCAGGGCAACGTTTGTTGGGGCGGAGGGATTATTATCTAGCTCGTTCTAGATAGTCACCGA
>JAGQNU010000112.1 GCA_020427905.1 Candidatus Saccharimonadota bacterium
TTCAGGATATTATGGGTGGTGGAGAAGTTGTGAATGTCTGATACTGGGAGCAATCCAAAAATTCCACCGCAAAATGTTGACGCCGAGATTAGTCTGCTTGGCTCGCTACTCATTGAGGATGAGGCAATTATTACAATTGCAGACAAAGTATCTGCAGATGACTTTTACGACAAGCGTCATGGCATCATCTACGGAGCCATTCAGAAACTCTATGAGCAAAGTAAACCTATTGATTTACTGACGCTCTCAAATGCCCTAAAGGACACCGACGAGCTAGAGACCATCGGTGGCTCAAGCTATCTCACTGAGCTCACCAACGCTGTCCCAACCGCTGCCCATGCTGAGCACTACGCTGATATCGTTGCCGAGAAGTCCATGCGCCGCAAGCTCATTAAAGCTTCAGAGGATATCGTCAACCTTGGATTTGATGACAACGCCAGTAGCGTGCAAGAGATCCTCGAGCAAGCTGAGCAACGAATCTTTGCAGTCTCTCAGCGTACATTGAAACAGGACATGGTCTCGATAGAACAGATTCTTGCTGAAGGCTTTGACCGCCTTGATGACCTACACAAAAATAAAGGTAAGCTCAGAGGCGTTCGCACTGGCTGGCGTGATCTCGATAACATGACAGCAGGCCTACAACGCTCGGACCTCATTGTGCTCGCTGCCCGTCCTGCCATGGGTAAGACCACACTAGTGGGCAACCTAGTGCAGAACATCGCTATGCACGAGAACCAAGCAACACTGCTCTTTAGCCTTGAGATGAGTAAAGACCAACTGGTTGATCGTATGCTTGCCGCAGAGTCAGGGGTGGACGCATGGAACATCAGAACCGGCAACCTTAGCGATCAAGATTTTGAGAAGCTAGGTGCAGCTATGGGCGCTCTATCAGAGGCACCGATCTACATCGATGATACACCCGGTATTAACGTCCTTGAAATGCGCACGAAAGCCAGGCGCGAGGCCCAAAAACACCAGATTGGCCTTGTAGTTGTCGACTACTTGCAACTTATGAGCGGTAGCAAAAAAGGTGGTGGTGACTTTAACCGCGTACAAGAGATATCCGAGATAAGCCGTGGCTTAAAGCTGCTCGCACGTGAGCTAAATGTACCCGTTATTGCCTTGTCGCAGCTTTCACGATCGGTCGAGAGCCGCAGCCCACAGATACCTCAACTCGCTGATCTCCGTGAGTCTGGATCAATAGAGCAAGATGCAGATATTGTAATGTTCATCTACAGAGAGGCTTACTATAATCCAGAGACTGATAGGCAAAACATAACTGATCTTATCATCGCCAAGCACCGTAATGGACCAACCGGTAAAATAGAGCTATACTTCCACCCTGAACGACTCAAATTTATGTCACTCGAT
This sequence comes from Candidatus Saccharimonadota bacterium, assembly GCA_020427905.1. Classification (GTDB taxonomy): domain Bacteria; phylum Patescibacteriota; class Saccharimonadia; order Saccharimonadales; family UBA7683; genus JAGQNU01. The sequence goes on from JAGQNU010000112.1 coordinate 1,372, forward strand.
AAGCAACACTAGGATAGTCAATGGTGACGCCTAACACTAATCCAAACACCGCTGAAACGAACCCTTACTGGTGGCCTGGAATAAACTGGGGCACAGAACTTGAGCTTGCAATCATGATGAGTGAAATGAAAACACAGGTAGAAGATAGGCAGCGTGCGCTCTATAGAGCTGAAGCACCATATCCACCACGCAATATCCGAGGTGCTATAATTGATAGCAATGAAGTCCAAGACCCTCCGGCAACTCCTGCTTTATAATTATCGCTATATTTTTGCATACGCATTCATATTCTTTTTCGTCGGATTCTTTTTACTATGGCGCATTGGCACCGTAGGCCCTGGACTCTCGCAGGCAGAGCTTGATGTCGCAGCGGTACACACAAACGCACGCGAGGCGCTCGCTACACCAATTTATCCATTATTTGCGAAGCTCCAAGTATTCTCACTCAAGATTTTTGGCGTCAGCACATACTCCATCAGGATCCCGAGCGTGCTGATTGGTGCTACCACGATTCTGCTGCTCTATCAGATATTAAAGAAGTGGTTCGGTAAACCAACGGCACTTATCGGCGTAGCTTTTGTAGCAACTGCAGACTGGTTCTTGTTTGTAGCTCGCCAGGCTACTGGTGCGATCGAGTTCAGCTTCTGGATTGTAGTAGCACTCTACAGCATCACAAAGCTATTAGAGCGCCGGAGTATGTGGGCAATCGGTCTTGCAGCTTCGTTTGTTGCTCTCATGTTTGTCCCATTTGGCCCATATGCGGTAGCGATCCTTATGATCAGCGTGACGAGTTCGCGGGTGCTCCGAGAGCGGCTTCTTGCAATCTCAACTCTCGACAAAACCTTAACTGTGCTTATCGTACTTGCAGGCATTGGCTTCATTGCCTACACCGCAATGAGCAACAATCTCATGATTGCAAAACTACTTGGCGTTGAAGCCGGTATCCCGACACCGATTGAGTACGCCAAAAATGTTATCACCAACGGTGCGGCCATAGTCGGAACAGTTCCCGCCACCAACCCAGCCAATGGGGTAAGTGGGCTATTCTTTGTACGGTTTTTTGAGCTCAGCTTTATCATCTTCGGACTATTCATGTTCTGGAAGACACGTATCAATAAGCTGAATCTGGTCATTGTCATCCTTGCTGCCGCACTGTTCTTTATCGGAGGCCTCAACAGAACCGCTGATGCAGCCGCACTATTGATTGTTCCCGGTATCATCTTTATCACGGCAGGTATGCGTTACTTCATCCATCGTTGGCAAAAGACGTTCCCTAAGAATCCTTACGCTCGTATGATTGCCTTCATCCCGGTAGTAATTTTGCTCGTACTTACAACACTGCAGCATCAGCAGACATATTTTGTACTGTGGCCACGGCAAACCGCAACCGCATCTGCCTACACCTACGATCTACAATTACTTGAGGGTGAACTTGCAACTACGAGTAAAAGCTGCACCATAGTAACCCGTGATCAGACAATTAGAACACTTGTCCTTGCAGATGAGCACTCCTGTGACCCAAAGTTTACAGATACGATAACGGCCATCAAGAAAGATGAGATCCAGATTCTCGGCCCAGAGTTTACAGTCAATCTCAAGCCAACGGATAACGTCCTGGTGCGGGGCTTAGTCTCATCAAAAACCGACGATTCCACCCGCTGGGTCGTACGCGAGCGCTCTTAGTAAAAGCTTCTCACAACTGATATACTAGAGCAGTTAAAGGAGATTACTGATTATGATTGATCAAGCAAAGATGCTGATGCAGGTGAAGAAGCTACAAAAAGAGCTCGGCAAGACAATTATTGAGGTTGAAGCCGGTGACGGTGCAGTTGTCGTGCAAATCAATGGCGAACAAAAGATTAAGAAGATCAACCTCGACAAAGACAAGATAGATTTTGACGACCTCGGTGAGCTCGAGACATATATCGAAGAGGCCGTAAAGCAAGCAATCGTAGAGTCGCAACAGCTGGCCGCTGAAAAGATGAAGCCAATGATGGGCCAACTCGGTAATCTCGGACTATAGGTAGATGGCGGTTCTGCCAAAAGCGCTAGAGAATCTTATTGAACAACTCGGAAAATTATCCGGAGTTGGTCCTCGAACCGCAGAACGCTATGCACTCGGTATTCTCAAGCGTTCAAGCCACGACGCCTCTGAGCTCGCAGCAGCTCTTGAGAATCTTCACGGGAGTCTCAAAACCTGCCCCAAAACATTTGCGCTGATTGATGCCAGTGAAGACATATCACCACTATATGCCGATGATTCACGCGATAAAACACTCGTAGCAGTTGTTGAAGACCCTATAGATATCGTTGCGCTCGAGAAGACAGGACAATTTAAGGGTACCTACCACGTACTCGGTGGCGTTATCAGCCCAATTGATGGCATTGGCCCAGAGCAACTCCACTTTAACGAGCTCATTAAACGCATTACAGATGACTCAGTTGCAGAGTTAATTCTTGCACTGAATGCCTCCGTAGAAGGCGAGAGTACCGCGTTGTATCTACAAAACATGCTTGATGAAGCCAAAGTTGAGGTTAAGGTCACACGACTCGCCCGCGGCCTCCCCGTAGGTATCGATCTCGAGTACGCCGATCAAATCACCCTCAAACACGCCCTCCAAGGCCGCACTCAACTATGAGCAGGGATCTCCAGCCACTTGGCGACTGCATAGGTACTGACACAAACGGCTTTCTGCAGAAAACAGTCTCGAGAGACACGGTTCAGCCAGAGCTTTTGCCGCTCATTCAGCAAATCATCGAGACAGCAACGTCTGTATTTGGCGATAACCTACATAGTCTATACGTGCGCGGCTCCGTTGCTAAGAGCACGTTTATCCCCAACATCTCCGATCTCGACACAGTTGTTGTTACGCGTACAGATTGCGGAGATGAATCAGAGCAAAGCTACATCGAGAGCGTGAAGAAGATCGAATTAGGCTACCCTGAGGTTCACGGAATTGAGAAGGGTATTAGAACAGTCAAAGAATTTGTCGATAGCGGCAATCCAATCTTCAAGTACCAGACCGTCTGTGTATACGGGGACGATTTAGCTGAGAGGATGCCCGTAATGAAGCCAGGCAAGGACACGACCGTGCACCTTCCTAAAGTTCTAGAACGCCTAGGAGCAGCCCAAAAATCTGTCCCGGATATGAGCAAAGAGCGTTTGCAAAGCTACTCAATATGGATCTGCAAACAAGCTATCCGGTCCTGTCACGAACTGCTCGCAGAACAGTTGCAACAATTTGCTCGCGATATTTACCCCTGCTACAAAGCTGCAGCCGATGCCTGGCCAGATCAGGAGCCACTGCTTCGCCAGACTGCAGAAGTAGCCATCTTTGGCACTCAAGACAAGGACGAGCTCCTCGAAATCATCAATCAAATCAAGAGCTTGCTTGAGCCAAAGATTCACAAGTTCTACCGTTACTCTGATCATGCTTAACTCACAAGCCTAAATCGGTTGAGCCCATCCTCTATCGAGGTATCGTACTCTGTATATGCCTCAGCTAGACCAAGCTCAATAAGTTTTCTCCATACGCCCATTGCTTCATCAGTTATGATCGTGTCCGAGTTAAGGTTAAATCCATGCAGCATCTGCGCTAGATGGTTCATGACTCTCAGACGTCGAACCCCTAAACCCCTGCGCTGAAACTCATCCTCGGTTCGTGTCATCCCAACCAAAGGCTTCCCGCTAAAATACGGTGTATCGATGGTTTGAATGTAACGCATCTCTCCGATGCCCACCAGCTGCTGATCATCAAACAAGTCTACAAAGTAACTACACTGTTCATACTCACCATTTGAGTGAATACGCTTCACATGACTCGTACAATAAGTAACAAGACCCGACTCTTCTGGGAGTCTATATAATTCAGTAAAATCTACAGGAGTAAGTTTTGCTTCGCGTGTATAAACTCCGCTTCGCCACCAGAAGTTAAACGCGGCTTCAGCGGGTAATTCACTTGTAGTGATAGCTTCCAAATTTAATTCTGTGCTATTCATAAGTATATTATATAAGTTTTTTCGGTTTTTGTCTAACATGATACAATAAACAGATGATAGATTGGTCAGAAATCAAAAAAGTTTTGATTCTTCAGCCGGAGAATCCAGATGGCGATAGCGTCGCTTCTGCGTTAGCGTTAGAGGAGATACTTGGTGACGCCGGCATGGAGATGACAATATATAGCTATATCTCTATTCCGTCGTACCTCAGATACATCATTGGTAGCGATCGTATTACAGATGAGTTTCCAAACGATTTTGATCTGACGATTATTGTTGATACGGTCTCAGGCAGCTTACTCGAGAATACCCTCAGTGGTGAGCGTATGAGCAAGATTCAGAAAAAGCCGGTCTTAGTACTGGATTGCCACCCCGTTGAGAATGACCTCCCACTCGAGCATGCTGAGTTCTTTAAAGGCGAAGGCGATGTCATCGCTACTGGTGAGCTTGTTGCACAGCTAGCCGAGAATCAAAGCTGGGACATCAACGCAGATGCTGCCACGCATATCGTTGAGGCGATTCTTGCTGACACACTCGGCATGAACACAGAGGCGGTCACCAGCCAAACCCTGCGCACAGTTGCAGACATGCTCGACAAGGGCGCGAAGATGAGCGAGATTGACACGCGTCGTCGCGAGGTTATGCAAAAGAGTCCAGAACTCGTCACGTACAAAGGCAAACTACTGCAACGGATTGAATACTTACTTGATGGCCAACTGGCCTATATTCACATCCCGTGGGAAGAGATAGAGGAGTACAGCCCTCACTACAACCCAAGCATGCTCGCACTTGAGGAGCTGAGGAATGCCTCTGGCGTGGCAATCTCTGTCTCAATAAAAACGTATCCGGATGGCAAAATCACCGGTAAACTCCGTGGCTCTAAACCAATCGCAGGCGAGCTCGCCGCACACTTTGGTGGCGGTGGTCACGACTACGCATCTGGCTTCAAAACAACCGAATGGAACCTCGATGAACTCAAACTGGAATTAATCAAAAAAACCCAGGAGCTCCTCAAGTGATCCTCTACAACACACTGACAAGACAGAAAGAAGAGTTGAAGCCGCTCGAGGATGGAAAGGTAAAGATCTACACCTGCGGCTTGACGGTATACTCACAGCCGCATATCGGTAACTGGGTCAGTTACATTTACTGGGATGTACTTGTCAGAGCACTACAGGCTGAAGGTTATGATGTTGAGCGTACACAGAATATTACTGACGTGGGCCATCTCACTTCAGATGATGACAGCGGAGAGGACAAGCTCGAGAAGGGTGCTAAGCGCGAGGGAGTAACTGCCTGGCAAGTCGCCGACAAGTACATCAAGATCGCTAATGAAGAAGCTGAGATGCTTGGCCTGCTCAAGCCAACACACTTACCACGTGCAACGGCTTACATTGACCAGCAGATCACATTTGTGAAAGATCTAGAGAGCAAAGGCTTCACCTATGTAATTCCTGGTGACGGTGTTTACTTCGATACCAATAAACTCAAAGACTACGGCAAACTTGCTCGGCTTGATATCGAAGGCTTAAAACCTGGTGCGCGCGTACCAATAGATGGCAAGCGCAACATCACTGACTTTGCCGTCTGGAAGTTCAGCCATAAAGGTGAGAAGCGTGATATGGAGTGGGAGAGCCCCTGGGGCACTGGCTTCCCTGGCTGGCATCTTGAGTGTTCTGTGCTGGCGCGTGAGTTACTTGGCGATCAAATAGATATCCATACAGGCGGCGTTGACCATATCCCCGTACATCACACAAATGAGATCGCTCAAACAGAGAGCGTAACTGGAAAACAATTCTCTCAAATCTGGGTGCACAACAACTTCTTGAAGGTAGATGGCCAGAAGATGGCAAAATCCCTTGGTAATATCTACACGCTTCAAGACATCCTCGATAAGGGGTATAGCCTTGATGCCTTCAAGCTGCTCATCCTCTCAAAGCATTACCAGACAGAGGGTAACTTCACCTGGGATATTCTTGAAGCCGCCCAAAATCGTCTCAACAATTGGCAGGCAGCCGCCGATCTCCGTTACCAATTAGCGGGTCATCCTGAACTCGTTTCAGGATCCGGAAATTCACACAACGAGATTCTGAAACAAGTTCAGAATGACATACTTACGGCACTCAGTGATGATCTCGATACCCCTAAAGCCATCGCGTTGATCGATCAGTACTTCAGTAAGGGGGCACCGTCAGAAGGAACCCTCGCTACAATTCGTGACCTACTGGGTATCGACCTCCTCGCATCAGAGGACATCAGTGAGGAGCAGAAAAAATTCATTGCCGATAGACAAGCTGCACGAGAAGCCAAGGACTGGGCAAAGTCAGATGAACTCCGTGACAAGCTCAAAGAACAGGGAATTGAAGTTCGCGATACAGATAACAGCCCCATCTGGAGCCGCATCTAATGGCTGATATAATTAAACGAATACCCGTACCCGATGACTTTAATCCACCTACTGAACTCACCTTTGAAGATCTCGTCGCAAAACCCTTGACACGCTCGGCCCTCAAAGACGATCTTGAGGCCGTAAACTCTAGTGCCAAAACCATCCTGAAAACAAGAGGTGGCTCATGGCCAACAGAAGAGTTATCTGAAGATTTTGATCTGCTTGACCTCGCTTGGCACGAGCGTGAGTTTCGAGACAAAACGTCATTTGCATACGTAGTGTATGACCAAAGCGGAGCCTACATTGGCTGCTTCTACCTATATCCGATAGGTGAACGAACCCCGTACTCTAAAGATACAAAGGGCTTTGATATCGATGCTAGCTGGTGGGTAACGACTAACGCATACAATGAGGGTTACTACGAGAAGCTATATGCAGCAATTCAAGTATGGCTCGCTAATGAATTCTCATTTGCAAATGTTATTTACTCCAAC
>JAGQNU010000113.1 GCA_020427905.1 Candidatus Saccharimonadota bacterium
TCAGTAACAATATCTGTGTTTTGTTCTAACTCAATAATACGCTGAGTAATAAGCTCATGTGCCTCACCAAAAATATCCTGATCAAGCTCATCACCATCAGCAATCAAAGCCGCTAAACGATCGCGTTCGTCGAGCGACGCAAAGTAAGTGTCTAAATTAGATTCCTGGTTCACACAATTCCTATGACTTATATACTATGACTATTGTATAACATAGTTGCTACAATTAAAAGTAGTTAGTTTAGAAATTCTTCAATGTCGCCATCAAGGACTTTTTGAGCGTCTTTAACTTCAAACTTGGTACGCGTATCCTTAACGAGTGTGTACGGATGTAGCACGTAATTTCTGATTTGGTTACCCCATGCCGCCTCCTGATTGGGACCTTTGAGCTCTGATATCTTCTCAGTGTGCTGCTCCATTTGCAGCTGGGCGAGTTTAGAGCGTAGGATCTTCATGGCAGTCTCTTTATTCTGAATTTGAGATTTCTCATTTTGGATCGAGACCACGATGCCGGTTGGCTCGTGCGTCACCCGCACTGCACTGTCGGTTGTATTCACACTCTGGCCACCGTGACCCGAAGCTCTAAAGGTGTCGACACGAACTTCAGTCTCATCAATCTCTACCTCATGAGGTGTATCAATCTGTGGCAGCACCTCGATCATCGCAAAGCTTGTCTGTCGCAAATTATCGGCGTTGAATGGACTGAGCCGAACCAGCCGGTGCACACCGTGCTCAGATTGCAGTTTGCCATAGGCATTCACACCGCTCACGGTAAGTGTTGCGCTCTTTATTCCCGCCTCGTCGCCACGTGATTCTTCAACAAGCTCAGCTTTGTAGCCGTCCTTCTCCGCCCAGCGCAGATACATACGCAGAAGCATTGCGGTCCAGTCCATAGCATCAACACCACCCGCACCGGCTTGTAGTCGCAATACTGCATCGTGATCGTCATATGGCCCGTTATATTTAAGCTCCTTAGACAGCTCATCAAACGTATGACCACACCCCTCAAGCTGTGCATTTAGGTCAGCTTGGAGACTCTCGTCACCCGTCTCAGCTAACTCTTGTAGCTCGGCTATCTGGGTCCTGAGATCTGCCCATGGTTTAACTTGAGTCTGTAGCTTAGATTGTTGTTTAGAAACATCCTGGGCATGTAGGTTATCACTCCAGATACCTGGGTCTTCGAGTTGTTGATTGAGTGAATTAAGGCTCTCGGACTTCGTGGTAAAATCGTGCTCATCCCACACCGCCTGCACAGCAGTGCTAAGCTCAGCAATCTTCTTCTGTATCTCTTGCATAGTATTAGTATAACTTACTCAGATGAATCGCTCAGTCCATGACTGCGCAGGATATTCACGATCGTGATCAAAGTCTGATTCAGGTACATCAAATAGTAGTGTGTACTCATCAAATTTTTTATGCGCCATATGATACGCTAAACGGAGTTCGTCTCGTTCACCAACACATTCAAACTCTTTTGCTATGCCGTCAATCTCGAGAAGCCCTTTAAATGTTTTTGTGAGTGAAGTTTTCTTAAATAGATTTTGGCCGCCAAACAAATCTGCAAGTTGTTGCGGAGGTACAAACGGTGCAAACAGCAGAAAACTGTTTGCACATTTTGCACAATTTCCACACCATGTCAGGGTATCGTTCGCCTGGCCTTGCTTGTAATTACCAATATTGCAGGATGAAAACTCGTGACCGTATCTACCCCAACACTGCTCAACAAATAGTTGCGCAATTTTCAGTTCGCTGTATCTTCTGAGGGGTGACCCAACATGAATACTCTCAGCAACGTACGTCTTCACATACTCAGCAAACTGCTGCTCAGCCTTCCAGGTTTTTGCCCATTGGTGCATCACCGGCAAGTCGCTTATATATGTGTATGGCTCCTCGCCCTCGTGACCTATTGCAGTCAAAATAGTGTCCTTGCCAGCTAGAATTGCTTGGATAAGTGCGATAGACAGCACGATGTACGTCACCGGTACATGCCCATCAAGGCCGCCCTGCTGTTTGGCTTTTGCAAGATTCTCTCTATCAAGTGAGCGGCGCGCCAATGTAAGTTCACCTTCTATGCCCTCGAGTACACGAGGGTGGGTATCGCTGTTAGTGAGGTACCATGGAGAAAAGTTTAACGCCTTGCTTTTTAGAAGCTCCGCCAATAATAGAGAGTCCTTACCCCCACTTTGTAGTACGAGCGGCTTGGCGTCCTGAGCAGTATAACCATCTACAGCTGCGTCTGCTGAGCCACTTGGTTCAAACGTTGTTAGATTCTCTCGCGTCAAGTTGTTCTCAAATGCAAACTGACTCAGGCCTTCCTGATAGACAGAGTTGAAGAACCGTGCCTGCCAGGCATCAATCGCATGGTCACCAAGCTCCACGCTCTGCGATGGAAACGTTTTGTAGTATGACGTTCCGATAAGAATAAAGGCGAGGAACAATGCCTTGTCCAAAGCTTCAGCATTGTAACCATCTGCAACTGTTTCAAACTCTGCACACTCTTCAAACTCGATATCCTTGTTTCGATACCGAAACTGCGCCGTGTTTGTCTGAGTATCGAATTGGTAGTCTATAAATTGAAAACTCGTAGATAGAGACTCGACTATGGTTTTATATTGATTACCCCTGT